>JBGVON010000036.1:0-53030 GCA_045126495.1 Faecousia sp. | reverse complement strand
TCGGTGGCTTTGGCGGCTGCTTCGGCTTGAGCATCGCCGGCATGGAAGAGCCTGTGCTGGTTTCCGGTACTGACGGCTGCGGCACCAAGGTAAAGCTTGCCATGTTGATGGACAAGCACGATACCATTGGCATTGATGCCGTTGCCATGTGCGTCAATGACATTATCTGTTGTGGTGCAAAGCCTCTGTTTTTCCTGGACTATATTGCCTGTGGCAAGAATTATCCTGAGAAGATTGCCTCTATCGTGGGTGGTGTTGCTGAGGGCTGTGTGCAGGCAGGCGCTGCTCTGATCGGCGGTGAGACCGCAGAGCACCCCGGCTTGATGCCTGTGGATGAATACGATCTGGCTGGCTTTGCTGTGGGTATTGTGGATAAGAAAAAGATCATCGACAATACCCGCATGGCAGCCGGCGATGTAGTGATCGCACTGGCTTCTACCGGTATCCATTCCAACGGCTTCTCCTTGTGCCGCAAGGTATTTGATATCGACAATAATCCCCCTGAACTGTATACTGCCCGGGAAGAGCTTGGCGGTAAGTCTGTTGCGGAGGCGCTGTTGGTTCCTACCCGCATTTACGTAAAGTCTGTGCTGGCGCTGCTGGAACAGGTGGATGTGAAGGGTATTTCTCATATCACCGGCGGCGGTTTCTATGAAAATATTCCCCGCAGCATTCCCGATGGACTGGGCGCTGTGATTGAAAGAGACGCCGTAAAGGTGCTGCCCATCTTCGATTTGATCGCTAAGACCGGCAATATCCCCGAGCGGGATATGTTCAACACCTACAATATGGGCGTGGGCATGAGCATCGTGGTCAAGGCGGAGGATGCGGATAAGGCGTTGGAGATTCTTACTGCACAAGGTGAAACTGCCTATGTGATCGGTAAGATCGTTGCATCCGACGAAAAGGTTACTATCGTTTAAGAGGATCGCCAATGAAAAAAGCAAGAATTGCCGTGCTGGTTTCCGGCGGTGGTACTAATTTGCAGGCACTGATCGATGCTCAGCAAAGCGGTATCATTCAAAGTGGCGAGATCTGCCTTGTGATCTCCAACAAGGTGGGTGCGTACGCTTTGGAGCGGGCGGCAAAAGCCAATATTCCCACAGAAGTGGCACTGAAAAAAGAACTGGGCAGCCAGTCTGCGTTTGAGGACAGAATCAAAAGTTTGCTGACACAATACAGGATTGACGTGATCGTGCTGGCAGGTTTTATGTCCATATTAAGCGAAGGCTTTACCTCCTGCTACCCCAAGCGGATTCTGAACGTCCATCCGTCGCTGATCCCCGCTTTCTGCGGAGAGGGTTTTTATGGACTGCGTGTCCATGAAGCCGCGCTAAGCTATGGCGTGAAGGTTACCGGCGCAACGGTGCATTTTGTCAATGAGATCCCCGATGGTGGTGAGATCATCATGCAGCGCGCGGTGGAGGTAGAACCCGGAGATACTCCTGAAATTCTCCAAAAAAGGGTGATGGAACAGGCAGAATGGAAGATTTTGCCCGCAGCTGTGGAGCAGGTTTGCAGCGCGTTATAAGAAAGGAAGATAAAAATGAACGTGTATGAAGTAGGTTCAATGGCCGAAAAATTATCCACCAATCGTTACCCCGGTCGTGGTATCGTGCTGGGAGTGACCCCTGATGGTAAGTATTCTGTGGCAGCTTATTTTATCATGGGCCGCAGTGTGAATAGCCGCAATCGCGTGTTTGCATTGGAATCGGACGGTATCCGCACAGAAGCTCACGATCCCAGCCTGATGAAAGATCCCCATCTGATCATTTACCACCCTGTCCGTGAGGCGGGTTGCAGTTTGATCGTCACCAACGGTGATCAGACGGATACCATTTGGGAGTATCTGGCAAAAGGTGAGAGCTGGGAAGCTGCTCTGCGCACCAGATGTTTTGAGGACGACGGTCCCAACTGGACCCCCAGAATTTCCGGCCTGCTGGCAAGAGACGGCAGTTACAAAATGTCTATTTTGAAGGCAGCGGATGCAGAGGGAACTGCCTGTGCCCGTTTCTTCTATGAATATCCTGCTATTGCCGGACTTGGTCACTTTATCCATACCTATGTTTGTGACGGAAACCCTGTTATTCCCACCTTCCAGGGTGAACCCGAGCGGGTGGAAATGGATAATGATTTGGATAGCTTTGCCAATATGCTTTGGGAGAACCTTAACGAAGACAATAAGATTTCTTTGTTTGTCCGTTACACCGATCGTAAGACCGGTGAATACCAACAGAAAATATTCAACAAGCATGCGTGAGGAGGACTTGACATGAAAGAATTTGAACTGAAATACGGCTGCAACCCCAATCAAAAGCCTGCAAAAATCTATATGCATGATGGCAGCGAGCTGCCCATTCAGATCCTTTCCGGTCGTCCCGGTTTCATTAACTTCCTGGATGCCTTCAACTCCTGGCAGCTGGTCAAAGAACTGAAAGAAGCCACCGGTATGTGCGCTGTTACCTCCTTCAAGCATGTTTCTCCCACCTCCGCTGCTGTGGGCAAGGTTCTGCCTTTGGAATTAAAGAAGGCTTGCTTTGTGGAGGATATTGAAGGTCTGGACGAGAATCCTTTGGCTTGCGCTTATGCCCGCGCCCGTGGTGCGGATCGCCTTTGTTCCTTTGGTGACTGGGTGGCTTTGTCCGACGTGTGCGACGCGCTGACCGCAAAGCTCATTGCTCGTGAAGTGTCTGACGGTGTTATCGCTCCCGGTTATACAGACGAGGCTTTGGAGATTCTGAAAACCAAGCGGAACGGTAATTATAATGTTGTTGCCATTGACCCCAACTTCGTTCCTGCTGAGCAGGAGACAAAGCAGGTGTACGGCATCACCTTCCAGCAGGGCAGAAACAACTTTAAGATCGGTCAGCACCTGTTGACGGATATCGTCACTGCCAACAAGGACCTCCCCGAGGATGCTAAGATCGACCTGATCATCTCTTTGATTACCTTGAAGTACACCCAGTCTAACTCCGTGTGCTTTGCTTATGACGGACAGGCTATCGGCGTGGGCGCCGGTCAGCAGTCCCGTGTCCATTGTACCAGACTGGCAGGTGGCAAGGCAGATACCTGGTTCCTGCGTCAGCACCCCAAGACCTTGGCGCTGCCCTTCCGTGAGGATTTGGGCCGTCCCGGTCGTGATAACGTTATTGACGGTTATATCAATGGCAACGAAGAGGATGTCTGCGCTGAGGGTATTTGGCAGAACTACTTCACTGTCCGTCCCGAGCCTTTGACTGCTGATGAAAAGAGAGCTTACCTGGATTCCCGTACCGGTGTTTCTTTGGGTTCCGATGCTTTCTTCCCGTTCCCGGATAGCATTAAGCGCGCTAAGGCATCCGGTGTCTCTTATGTTGCTGAGCCCGGCGGTTCTATCCGTGACGATCTGGTAATTGCCGAGTGCGATAAGAACAACATGGTAATGGCATTTACCGGCATGCGTCTTTTCCACCACTAAGATTCCTTTGCCACACTGTGTTTTGCAGTGTGGCAATCGGTCTGTTTTTGAAATGTTGATATTTGGAGTGTATCTATGAAAATTTTAGTAGTTGGCGGTGGCGGAAGAGAGCATGCCATCATAAAAAAATTGAAAGAAAATAAAACGGTGACGGAAATTTTTGCCGCCCCCGGTAACGGCGGTATCGCCAAGGATGCTACCTGCGTGGACATCGGCGCGAAGGAGATCGACAAGATCGTCACCTTTGCAGTGGAAAATGCCATCGATTATGCGGTTGTTGCGCCGGATGATCCTCTTGTGCTGGGTTGCGTGGATGCGTTGGAGGAGAAGGGGATCCCTTGCTTCGGTCCCCGCGCCAATGCTGCCATCATTGAGGGCAGCAAGGTGTTCTCTAAGAACCTCATGAAAAAATACGGGATTCCCACGGCAGCTTATGAAGTGTTTACAGACATGGATGCTGCTCTTACATATCTGGATACCGCGCCCATACCCACCGTCATCAAAGCGGACGGTTTGGCATTGGGCAAGGGCGTCATTATCGCCCAGACCCGTGAGGAAGCCAAGGATGCTGTCTGTTCCATGATGTGCGATAAGGTCTTCGGCAAAAGCGGCGACCAGATCGTTATCGAGGAGTTCCTCACCGGTCCGGAGGTGTCTGTGTTGTCCTTTACTGACGGAAAGACCGTAGTTCCCATGATCTCCTCCATGGACCACAAGCGGGCAGGGGATAACGACACCGGCTTGAATACCGGCGGCATGGGCACGGTTGCCCCCAACCCCTATTACACAGACGATGTGGCGAAGGAATGTATGGAAACCATCTTCCTACCCACCATTGCCGCAATGAACGCCGAGGGCCGCACCTTTAAGGGATGCCTGTATTTTGGCCTTATGCTGACCCCCAACGGACCGAAGGTGATCGAGTACAATTGCCGTTTTGGCGATCCGGAAACACAGGTGGTCTTGCCCCTGCTGGAAAGCGATCTTCTGACCGTCATGCAGGCGACTACTAACGGTACTTTGGCTGAAACAGAGGTCAAATTTGCCGATCAGCATGCCTGCTGCGTCATTATGGCGTCCAAGGGCTATCCTACCGCTTATGAAAAGGGCTTTGCAATGACCATTCCGGAGAACATCTGGGATCGGGTCTATGTGGCAGGCGCTTCGGTGAAGGATGGCAATCTGGTCACCAATGGCGGTCGGGTGCTTGGCGCAACCGCAGTTGCAGACACCCTTGGCTCTGCCATTGAAAATGCATACGAAATGGTTAATACCATTCATTTTGATAACGCTTTCTACCGTAGCGACATTGGTGCGAAGGCGTTGAAAGCTGGGAGGAATTGAAATTGGTATTTAGAGTATATGTAGAAAAGAAACCAGAACTTGCCAATGAAGCAAAGGCACTTTTGAATGATGCTCGGAATTTGCTCGGTATTACAGCTCTTGAAAATGTTCGGTTGCTGAACTGCTATGATGCAGAAAATATCACCGAGGAACTGTTCCGTTATGCTATCGGTACGGTTTTCTCCGAACCCCAGCTGGATATCGCTACCGAGGATTATGATCTGACGGGCGCTACTGTGTTTGCTGTGGAGTATCTGCCCGGTCAGTTTGACCAGCGGGCGGATTCCGCTGCCCAGTGTATCCAGATCATCTCCCAGGGTGAACGTCCCTTGATCCACACCCTGCGGGTATACGGTCTGTACGGCAAGCTGACGGAAGAAGAGATCGCTGCGATTAAGAAGTATGTCATTAACCCCGTGGAATCCCGGGAAGCTTCTTTGGAAAAACCGGAAACCTTGACCATGGAGTACGCAACTCCCCAGTCTGTGGCGACGGTGGATGGCTTTATCGGTCTGGATGAGCAGGGTCTTGCGGATCTTTTGGATAAGCTGGGTCTTGCCATGGATCTGGACGATCTGAAATTCCTGCAAAATTACTTCCGTGAGGAAGAAAAGCGAGATCCTACTATTACCGAAATCCGTGTTGTGGATACTTATTGGTCTGACCACTGCCGGCACACCACCTTCTCTACTATTATTGACGATGTGAAAATCGATGATCCGGCGGTCGCTGCTGCTTATCAGCGGTATTTGGCTGCCCGTGTGGAGGTATACGGCGAAGAAAAGGCGGCAAAACGTCCCCAGACTTTGATGGACATTGCTACCATCGGCGCTAAGACCCTGAAAAAGCGCGGTCTGCTGCCGGAACTGGACGAAAGTGAAGAGATCAATGCCTGCTCCATTCATGTTACCGCTAAGGTAAACGGCGAGGATCAGGACTGGCTGCTCATGTTCAAGAATGAGACCCACAATCACCCCACAGAGATCGAGCCCTTCGGCGGCGCGGCTACCTGTATCGGCGGTTGTATCCGCGACCCTCTGTCCGGTCGTGCCTATGTCCATCAGGCGATGCGTGTCACCGGTGGTGCTGATCCCCGGAAGTCTCTTAATGAAACCATTCCCGGCAAATTGCCTCAACGTAAGATTTGCCAGACCGCTGCCGCTGGTTACTCCTCTTACGGTAACCAGATCGGTCTTGCCACTGGTCATGTGGCGGAGATCTACCACGATGGCTATGCCGCTAAGCGACTGGAATGCGGCGCGGTGGTGGCTGCTGCGCCTGCCTCCAATGTCCGTCGGGAACGTCCCGCGCCCGGTGATGTGATCATCCTGCTGGGCGGCCGTACCGGACGTGACGGCATCGGTGGCGCTACCGGTTCTTCCAAAAGCCATAACATGAAATCCCTCACCACTATGGCTTCCGAAGTCCAGAAGGGCAATGCTCCTGAGGAGCGGAAGATCCAGCGGTTGTTCCGTAACAGTGAGGTTACACGCATGATCAAGCGGTGTAATGACTTCGGCGCCGGCGGTGTATCCGTTGCCATCGGCGAGCTTGCCGCAGGCTTGCAGATTGAACTGGATGCCGTGCGGAAGAAGTACGACGGACTGGACGGTACGGAAATTGCCATTTCCGAGTCTCAGGAGCGTATGGCCGTTGTGGTGGATGCTAAGGATGCGGATGGTTTTATCGCCGCGGCCCAGAAAGAAAATCTGGAAGCTTACCGGGTTGCTGTGGTTACTGAGGAAGAACGAATGGTCATGGTTTGGAAGGGTCAGACCATTGCAAACCTTTCCCGGGCGTTCCTGGATACCAACGGCGCCAGCAAGCACACTCGCGTGAATGTGACAAAGAAGGATCTGGCTGCTTTGAGCAACGCCCTGTACGGCTCTCTGCGTGAGATGGCAGGGGATTTGAAGACTGCCAGCCGCAGAGGTTTGGTGGAACGCTTTGACGGCAGTATTGGCGCAGGTTCTGTGCTGATGCCCTTTGGTGGTAAGACCCAGACCACACCTGCGCAAGCAATGGCTGCGGTTCTTCCCGTACTGCCTGGTCAGCAGACTTCACAGGCCAGTGTGATGGCTTGGGGTCTGGATCCCGACCACATGAGTGTTGATCCCTATACCGGCGCTTATGCTTCCATATATTCCTCTGTTGCCAAGGTTGTGGCAGCCGGCGCTGACTATAAAAAGGTATATCTGACCTTGCAAGAGTTCTTTGAAAGATTAAAGACCGATCCCAAGCGTTGGGGCAAGCCTTTTGCCGCACTGTTGGGCGCATTGGATGCCCAGCTTGAATTGGGTGCTGCTGCCATTGGCGGTAAGGACTCTATGTCCGGTTCATTCATGGATATGGATGTGCCTCCCACATTAATCTCCTTTGCCATTGCGCCCGTTGACAAGGAGCAGGTGCTGACCCCTGAGTTTAAAGAAGTTGGTAATCCTGTCTATCTTTTCGCGCCTGCGGATGATACAGCTGACAGTCAGAAACAGGCTTGGGAACAGTTCTACAAGCTGCATTTGGCAGGTAAGGTCAAGTCCGCGTGGGCTGTGGAAAACGGTCTTGGCGAGGCAGTGATGAAGATGTCTTTCGGTAACCGCATTGGTTTTGCCTCCTGCGGCAGTGTTGTGGGTCAATGGCACACCGCTGGTATGTACGGCTTCATCGTTGCTGAGTTGACAGAGGACGTTCCCGGCGCTACCAAGATCGGTGTGACCACTGCGGATCCCATTATTGACTTGGATGGCGACTGTGCAACAATTGAGGAATTGCTGGTCATCAACGAAGGCGTCCTGGAAGATGTTTATCCCACGGTTGCGCCTGCCGCTGAAAAGGAGATTCCTGTGTTTAGCAGCACCGGCATCGGCGCCAAGGCACCTGCTGTGAAGTGCGCCAAGCCTAAGGTGTTGATTCCTGTATTCCCCGGAACAAACTGTGAGTTTGACTCTGCAAGAGCAGTTATCGATGCCGGTGGTGAGGCAGAGATCGTGGTGATCCGAAACCTGACCGCAGACGACGTTGCTAAGAGTGTGGAGTCTGTTTCTGCCAAGATTGCAGAAAGCCAGATGATCTTCATTCCCGGCGGTTTCTCCGGCGGTGACGAGCCGGACGGTTCTGCCAAGTTCATTACTGCGTTCTTCCGCAATCCTGCCATCAAAGAGCAGGTTACCCGGCTGCTTGATGACCGGGATGGTCTGATGTGCGGTATCTGCAACGGCTTCCAGGCGCTGATCAAGCTGGGTCTTGTGCCTTACGGTAAGATTATGGACACCGATGCAGATTGTCCCACCTTGACCTTCAATACCATCGCCCGTCACCAGTCCAAGATCGTACAGACCCGGATTGCTTCCAACAGCTCTCCCTGGCTGCGGCTGATGAATGTGGGTGATATTGTAAATGTTCCCATTTCCCACGGTGAAGGTCGGTTCTATGCATCTGAGGCATTGGCTATGGAACTGGCAAAGAACGGTCAGATTGCTACCCAGTATGTTGATCTTGACGGCAATCCCACTATGGACACTGCCTTCAATCCCAACGGTTCTCTGTTTGCCATCGAGGGTATTACCTCTCCTGATGGCAGAGTTATCGGTAAGATGGGTCACAGCGAGCGTATCGGCGCAAGTCTGTATAAGAATGTGCCCGGCAACTACGATATTCGTATGTTTGAAGCTGCTGTGAAGTATTTTAAGGGTTAATAACAGTAAAAATCCGGAAGACCTTGGTCTTCCGGATTTTTTGTTATTGTTCCAGCAGTGCTTTTGCTTTTCTGGCAACGATAATTTCTTCGTTGGTATCTACCACGTAGATTCGTACCGGACTGCCGTCAGCGGAAATGTCATCGCCGCCCTCGGCAGTCTTGTTTTTGCTTTCATCAAGGCAAATACCCAAAAATTCCAGTCCTTCCAGACTAAGTCTGCGCACCAGATCGCTCTTTCTGCCAATGCCGCCGCCGAAGACAATACCATCTATGCCACCCATTGCCGCTGCGTAAGCGCCGATGTACTTCTTGATGCCGTAGGCGTAAGCCTTAATAGCGTTCTGACAGTCTGCATTGCCATTTTCCGCCGCTTTTTGGATATCCCGCAGGTCGTTGGATACGCCGCCGGAAAGTCCGTACAGACCGCTCTTGGTTTGTAGCATGGTTTTGACTTCACTTAGCTCCATGCCGCATTCTTCTACCAAGTGGAAAATGATATATGGGTCTATGTCACCAATGCGGTTATTTTGCAGAACACCGCACTGCAATCCCATTCCCATAGAGGTGTCGATGCTGATACCGTCTTTCACCGCGCATAGACTGCCGCTGCCACCTAAATGACAGCACACCAATTTTAAATCGGATCTACCCATTTTTTCTGCCGTCCATGAGGATAGATACTCCAAAGAAGCGCCGTGGAATCCATACCGCCGAATGGCGTACTCCTTGCTTAATTCCAGCGGGATGGAGTACAGATAGGCTTCGGGAGGCATATTGGCGTGAAATGCCGTTTCAAAAGAACCGATCATGGGTGTGTCCGGCATCAGGTTCTTAAACTGACGGATGGCGGCAATATATGGGGGATTGTGAGCAGGCGCTACGGAATTAAAATCCGCCATGGCTCGCAGAACCTCTTCCGTCAGATGCTGTACACCAGTGACACCCTTTGCGTGCACTACTTTAAAACCCACGCAGGAAATCTGGGAAAGAGATTCAATACATCCGCACAGAAGTTGTTCCAGCATGGCGCAGATCGCCTCTCTGTGGGAAGGGAACACAGCTTCTTGATTGACAGCATCGCCGGTTAGATGATTTCTGTGGTAAAACAAGCTCTTTTCTGCGCCCACACGTTCAGCGCCGCCGGCGCACAGGACTTTCTCACCTGCATCCATATCAAAAAGCTGATATTTCAGTGAGGTGCTTCCGACATTGCATATCAAAATATTCATATTGTTCCTCCTGCTTGGCTTACTGATTGTCTATCTGCAAGCGTCTTTTTCTTCAAAATTTTAAAAAACACAATTACTTCGATGAGAAAGGTAATGCTCCATGTAACCGGATAGGATTGATACAGACATGCCAAAGTGTGATGTTCGGGGATTTGGAAGATCGTTAAGATCCAAACGATTCGCAGTACGCATGCGCCGGCAAGACTGATGATCATTGCGGTTAAGGAACAACCTAACCCACGCAATGCGCCGTTGGTAACATTCATTGCGCAGACAATGCAGTAAGGCAAGGTAACATAGGTTAAACGGATATAACCCAGTTTGATTGCTTCCGGAGAATCAGGTATGTACAAGGACATAAGCGACTCAGCGAAGGTATAAATGATAATACTGGCAGCAAACATAAAAATCAAATCATACATCAGCGTGATTCCGTAAGTCTTTTTGATGCGGTCAAATCGGTGCGCACCTAGATTTTGCGCAATGAAATTGGGTGCAGCTTGATGAAAGCCTATATCAATAGGCGCGATAAACGCCTCAATATTTTGCACTGTGCCGTTGGCAGAAATAATGGCAGCAGAGTTAAAGGAATTGATAGCGGATGTTATCAAAACGTTTGAAATAGAAAACAATGAGCTTTGGATTCCGGCGGGTAGGCCAATTCGAAGAATGGAGAACAGTTGCTTTTTGTGAATGCGCATTTGAGCGAGCATAAGACGACAGCTGTCCGTTCTTCGTGTCAGGGCGATAACTACCAATAGAGCGGATATGCCTTGGGAAAGGGTAGTTGCCAGCGCTACACCTGCTACATTCATGTTGCATACGATCACAAAAAATAGGTTCATAACCACGTTGACAACTCCGGAGATGGTCAAAAAAATCAGCGGCGACTTGGTATCACCCACTGCCCGGAGTATGGCGGCGCAGAAGTTGTATACCATATTAAAGACCATACCGGAAAAATAGATCCGCATATATACCGCTGACAGAGGCAGGACTTCTTGCGGTGTATCCATCATTTTCAGTAAGGTTGGGGAGAAGATTACACCAAATACAGAGATCACGCCGCCGCAGATCAGCGCGGTAGGCAGCGCCGTATGTACGCAACGGAATACTTCGTCTTCCTGTTGGCCTCCCTTCGCCCGGGCAACGGTCAGTCCGGTGCCCACAGAAAGTCCGACAAACAGACTGACAATGAGATTTGTAAGGGAAGTAGTGGCGGTAACTGCTGCTACGTTAATGCTGCCACAAAACTGACCCACGACCACAAGATCGGCCGTGTGGAACAGATTTTGCAGCAGTGTGGTGAGAAATACAGGGATGGCAAAACGAAGAATCCCGGTATACAAGGACCCGTTCAGCATATCAATATTTTTTCTCATAGCGGCACGACCTCTTTTACATACAGGGTTTTGTCAGTTACAGAAAAACGGATATCAAATCCGGCAAAGGACAGACCGTAAAGCCGATGAGGACTTTGCTGGTAAGATGGGCGGGGATCGTGAGACAGTACTTCTAATGCAGCCTGCTGCTTATCTTGTGGGAGCAACGAAAGTAAATGGGAAGGGAAATCTACCTGCAAAAGATAATCCGGTGCAGTAGCGGTGAAGCCGCCCAGCGCGTCAGGGTGGCAGTCTGCATAGGGGATATAGGGCTTGATATCAAAAATGGGTGTTCCGTCCATAAGGTCTGCGCCGGCAACATGGATGACAGTGCCGTTTTCTGCCGTTTCCTCCAAGCTTAACAGTTTCACGCAGGAAAGTCCCAGCGCATTGGGACGGAAGGGGGAACGGGTAGCGAAAACGCCCATTTTAGTATTGCCTCCCAGTCGGGGAGGGCGTACCGTGGGTGTCCATTCTGAACGGATTGCTTGGGAAAAGTGCCAGATCAGCCACAGATGGGAATATTCTTCAAGTCCACGGAGCGCATTTGTATTTCGGTATTTTGGTTCGAATACGATAGTAGAGCGAAGGCTTTCCGCCAGATTGCTTTGTCGGGGAATGCCGAATTTGGTGGGAAAATCGCTGTGCATAACGGCGATGGGTTCGATGGTTATATCCATTGGTTACCGCCCCTTTCGGAAACAGAAGGAAATGGCAAATATTACAGCCAGCGCCAGAGAAATAGCCGCACCGGAGGATGCGCCCCAATAATAGGATACCACAAGCCCACAAACCCCTGCCAGCAGGGCAAACAGTACGGAGAAACCATGGTACTGCCGGAGGTTTTTGGCAATGTTCCGGGCAGCAGCGCCCGGCAGGATCAGAAGAGAGTTGAGGATCAATAATCCAACCCAAGATATGGCAAGGGTGACGATCACGGCAATTACTGTTGTGAAAAGGGTCTGGATTGCGGCGGGGGAGATACCCCGGGAGGATGCCAGCGCCGGATATATTGAGGACAGGGTCAATCGGTTACTAAACAATATCCAGAATACCAGCACTGCAATTAAAACCAGCGCCAGACAGCCAATCTCTGCCGGTGTGACAGATAGAATGTCGCCAATGAGATAACGGTTGTATTTTGTGAAGCTGCCGCCGCCCAGTGTGGCAATAAAAATGCCAAGGGCAACAGCGGTACTGGAAAATACGCCGATGAGGGTATCGGCAGTATGGTTGCTGCGGCTGCGGACAAGGGAGAACAGTAGTGCAAAACCCACGGCAAATAGTACCGCTACCCATGTTGGCGCGCTGATACCGCAAATCACACCGATGGCAATGCCGGTGAAGGCAGAGTGCCCAAGAGCATCAGAAAAGAAGCTCATGCGTCCTGTGACCAGCATGGTGGATGTTAGACCAAAGAGGGGGGACATCAGCAGAATCGCCAGCATCGCGTTGCACATAAAGTCCCATTGGAGCATCTCCACGGGTAGCAGCTGGCAAAGTTCATACCATAATTGCATCATACGGCACCTCCTTTTCTGTGGAAAACCCGGCGGAAATCCGCAGAATCCAATACCTGTTCAGGCGTGCCTTGACATACAGGTTGACGGTCAATAAGCACAACCTGATCCGCATAGCGGGGGAGCATGGAGAAGTGGTGGGTGGTCATTAGAATAGAGAGATCGTAGGTCTTGCGTATCTCATCCAACATATCCATGAGATTTTCCATGCCCTCCACGTCCACACCGGACAGCGGTTCATCCAAAATCAGAATATTGGGCAGCGGTTCCAGAGCAAGGGCCAGCAGTACCCGCTGCAATTCGCCGCCGGAAAGGGTGCCGACCCGTTTGTCAATGAGATTTTCGCTGTGCACCCGTTCTAAACATTGGGCGATCTTCTCCCGCATGGTCTTTGACTGCCCGAAGAAGGCGGGACGTTTGCTCATGCAGCAGGCAAACAGGTCTGCCACCGTCAAAGGATCGCCGGGATCAAAAACGGGACTTTGGGGCACATAACCGATTTTTGCCCGGTGATTTCGCTGACCGGGTACGGAAAAGGAAATGATACCGTTGTAATTTTGTTGTCCGAGAATTGCTTTGAGCAGGGTGCTTTTGCCGGCGCCGTTAGGTCCGATCAGCGCCACCATTTCGCCGCAGTGCACGTGGAGATTGACGTTATGAATGATGGGGTCGCTGCCGATGGTTACAGATAGATCCTGTATACGCAGGCAGCAGGCGTGTCCACAGGCACCGCCATGGTTCATTTGGTTCATTTCAGCGCCTCCTTTACGGTGTCGATATTCCGGTACATAGCATCAAAATAACTGTCCCCGGACATTGCCATGTCCAGTGTGAAAATCTTCACATCGGTTTCCTTGGCAATGATCTTTGCTGCTGCGGTGCTGCCGTTGGTTTCGGTAAATACGGCAGGCAGGTCGTTGTCGTTTATGAGTGCGATCAGTTCGATGAGCTCACCGGGGGATGCTTCGCTGCCGGACTCCTCTTCCACTGCTTTCAGAATATGCAGGTCAAAGCTTTCTGCAAAATAGGAAAAACCGTCATGAAAGGTGATGAGATTTCGGTACGTCAGCGCGCGCAGGGTGTTTTCGCCGTATGCTTGTAATGCGTCTAATTGTTGCAACAACTTGTCCAGGTTTTGAGAAAACTGTTCTTTTTGTTGCGGGTACAGCTCTGTCAGTTGGGCGGCAATGGTTTTGCACATGGTTTTTGCGTTTTCGGGAGACAGCCAGATGTGGGGGTCATGTTCATGATGATGGCCGTTGTGATCATGCCCGCAAGTAGGGAGGATGTCTGCCGATGCATCAATGACAAGCGCAGCTTTATCCAGAATACCCCCTAAAAAATCTTCCAGTCCCGCGCCGCTGCATACTACCGCTTGCGCTCCTTCCACAGATCGCAATTGAGACACTTGTACAGTGTAATCATGGAGACAGGAAACCTCCTCAGTTACCAATCGGGAGACGGTAATTCCTGTGTCACAGCAAAGGGCGGTGGTAAATTCGTAGACCGGCAGAGTCGTGGCAGCGATCTGCGCCACTTCTTTCGTGCTGCAACCGCACAGGATCAGTGCCAACAATATTAAAAAAATAAGTAGTCTTTTCATGAACATCAACCAGCTTATGTACATAAATTTCCATGATATATTATATCACATTTTGTCAAGAAATAAGGGACTGTTTTCACAGTCCCTGTAACATTTTTATTGATGATTTTCCAGCCAGTCGTTTACCTTTGCTTTGGCAAGACGTTTCATGTCCTCCTGGGGGTAGATGGATGCTTCACCACCACGGACATAGAGGAAATATAAACCCTCCGGTGTTTGATAGAGATTCTCCTCGTAACCGGCAGGATCGCCAAAGTAACTGTATGTATACTTTTTTATCAGGCTTGCGGTATCTGTATCATATTCTCTTTTGCAAATGATTTTTCTCATAGGAATACCTCCGGTGTTTTTTTGTATTATTATAGTGGCAATTGTGGCGAAATCAAGGGATTTTGGTAAAGTTTAAAACTTTATACACAGAAAATTCAGTAAATAGGAAAACATAGGAAAATAATTATATTTCGCTGGACGGGATATAGCAGATATGCTATGATGGTAACGAGGTGATGGTATGCGGGATATTCCTGTATTTACAACGGAGTACGGTGCGGCAGGTCTTGTGCTGCGGGAAATTCCATCAAAGAGCACGGCTTATATTACGATCCATAGCTCTTTGCAGCCGGATAAGCTGCTGAAAGACTGTATCGTTTTTTGCAAAATGGCGGGAGCGGAAAAATTTTATGCCACAGGTCACCCATTTCTTGAAAAATACCCCTATTACACAACGATTGTGAAGATGCAGCAGCTGCGGAATGACCTGCCGGAGGGGGACGGATGTTTATTCCCGGTGACGGAGCAAACGGCAGAGCAATGGCGAAGCATCTACAATGAGAAAATGAAGCCGGTTCCCGGTGCATCCGTAATGACCCGGGAGGATATGAAGAAATACTTATCCAAAGGTGGCGTGTATTTTATCCATAAAGCAGATCAGTTGCTGGGAATTGGCATTGCAAAAAATGAGAAAATTGAGGCTGTTGCCGGTTGTAAACCCGGAGCAGGAGAAACCGTACTGCTGACCCTTTGTAACGCACTGTATTCAGAGATGGTCTCCGTAGAGGTAGCGTCAACGAATATACCGGCAATCCGGCTTTATGAGCGCTTGGGTTTTCGTAAAGTGGAGGAATTGTCATGCTGGTATGATGTAACTGAATAATTTTTAGCTGACAAGAAAAAATACTTGACAAGCTGGTTGTTTTCGTGTATGATGTGTCAGGTGTAAAGGTAAACTGATTGACAGGAGGTCGCCGTATGGACACAGTTGAAATGCTGCTACTGTTCGATTATTACGGCGATATGCTTACAGAGCGCCAGCGCTTGTGTCTGGACCTGCGTTATAATCAGGACCTGTCATTGGCGGAGATTGCTGAGGAACTGGGCGTTAGCCGTCAGGGCGTTCATGATAATATCATTCGGGCAGAAGCGCATTTGCAAAAAATGGAAGCGAAGACCGGTTGTGTCCGGCGCTATTTGCAAAGCCGCGCTGCAATGCAAACTATATTGGCATCTGTTGAGAAATTAAAAAGTCATGCCGATCCGCTGGTATGTGAAACTGCGCGTACGATCACAGAAGCGGCAAGATCCATTGAGGAGTAAATTATGGCATTTGAAGGATTGACTGAAAAAATCTCCGCTACCTTCAAAAGGCTTCGTGGCAAAGGCCGTCTGAAAGAGTCCGATGTGAAGGAGGCCATGCGTGAGATTCGTATGGCGCTGCTGGAAGCGGATGTAAGTTATAAGGTAGTTAAGGATTTTATAAAATCTGTTACCGAGCGGTGCGTTGGTTCTGATGTGCTGGAAGCGTTGAGCCCGGCGCAGATGATCGTTAAGATCGTCAATGAAGAGCTGACCGCGCTTATGGGCAGTGAAGCTAAGCATATCAATACAAATCCCAACGGACCTACCGTTGTGATGTTGGTAGGTTTGCAGGGCGCCGGTAAGACCACCAATGGTTCCAAGCTGGCAGGCCTTATGAAAAAGCAAGGCAAAAATCCTCTGCTGGTTGCCTGTGATATTTACCGTCCTGCTGCGATTCAGCAGTTGAAGGTCTGCGGTGAAGGTTTGAAGATCCCCGTTTTTGAGTTGGGGCAGACCGATCCGGTGAAAATTGCAAAAGAAGCAGTGTCGTATGCCCGTCAGCACGGCCATGATATGGTGTTTTTGGATACCGCCGGTCGATTGCACGTGGATGAAGCGCTGATGGAGGAACTGAAAAACATCAAATCCACCGTCAAGCCGGATGAGATCATGCTGGTTGTGGATGCCATGACCGGTCAGGATGCAGTCAATGCCGCCCAGAGCTTTAATGAATGGCTGGATATTGACTCGGTAATGCTTTCCAAACTGGATGGCGATGCCAGAGGCGGCGCAGCCTTGTCCGTCCGCGCCATTACCGGTAAGCCTATAAAATTTGCCGGTATAGGTGAAAAACTGGACAATATTGAAGCTTTCCACCCGGACCGTATGGCTTCCCGGATCCTTGGCATGGGTGATGTGCTGTCCCTGATCGAAAAGGCAGAACAGGCTTATGATGCTAAGAAGACTGCGGAGCTGGAAGAACGGTTGAAGTCCAATAAATTCACGTTGCAGGACTTTTATGATCAACTGGTGCAGTTAAAGTCCATGGGCTCTATGCAGGAAATCCTTGCCCAGATGCCCGGCGGTATGAATATGAAAAATATTCAGCTGGACGAAAAGGCCATGGGCCGCACAGAGGCGATCATTCTGTCTATGACTCCTAAGGAACGGGAAAATCCCAATATCATTGGTGCCAGCCGAAAAAAGCGTATTGCAAACGGTGCCGGTGTAAAGGTAGAGGATGTAAACAGACTTCTCAAATCCTTTGATCAGATGAAAGCAATGATCAAGCAGTTTTCCGGTCCCGGTATGGGCAAGAAGATGAAGCGCATGGGTAGATTCGGCGGTTTCGGCGGATTCCCCGGCTTCTGATAATGGGTTCGCTGAAAGCAAAATGCTTTGCGATATAGATTTTAGAAAATTTTTTGGAGGTGAAACACCATGGTTAAAATCAGACTGAGAAGAATGGGCGCTAAGAAGGCTCCTTTCTACCGTATCGTTGTTGCTGATGCACGTTCTCCCCGTGACGGTCGTTGCATCGAAGAAATCGGTACCTACAATCCTCTGACCAACCCCGCTACCATCAACGTGGACGCAGAGAAGGTTCAGGCTTGGATTAAGAATGGCGCACAGCCCACCGACACCGTACGCGGCTTGTTGAAGAACGCTGGCGTGCTGTAATTCCCTTTAAGGAGTAACCCAATGAAAGAGCTTTTGCTGTATATGGCAAAGAATCTGGTGGACGAGCCTGAGGCAGTTACAGTAACCGAAGTTGCTGATGAAGAAGGCAAGGTGCTGGAGCTCCGTGTCGCTCCCGGCGATATGGGAAAGGTCATCGGCCGTCAGGGTCGGATTGCCAAAGAAATTCGCACCATTGTGAAAACCGTTGCACAACGCACCGGAGAAAAAGTCACGGTGGAAATCGTGGATTAACGGCTTATGCGTGACGCTTGTCGCCACGCATATTTCGTTTTTTGGAGGTTATTATGCGAAAAATGTATATTGAAGCAGGAGAGATCGTCACCACTCACGGTGTGCGGGGTGAAGTGAAGGTGCTGACCTGGCTGGACGATCCCCAGATGCTTTGTGAATTTGATCGCTGTCGCATTGACGGAAAAAAATATCAAGTGGAGTCTTGCCGGGTGCAGAAGACCTGCAATCTGGTAAAGCTTCAAGGCATTGATACTATGGAGGCTGCCCAAGCCATGCGTGGCAAGGTGATGGAACTTTTCCGTGAAGATATCGATGATGATGTTATTTTTGCCGCAGAGCTGGTGGGTGTGGATGTGTACAGTGACGGTAAGAAGATTGGTCAGATCACCGAGGTGCTGGATTACCCCGGCAACTCTGTTTATGTGATTGACCGGGGTGTGTATATGATTCCGGCGGTGAAGGAATTTGTTCTTTCCACCGATCTTGATAAGAACCAGATGCACGTAAAGCTTATTGAGGGGATGCGCAGCGATGAGAATTGATATTCTGACCTTGTTCCCGGAAACGCTGGGAGATGTCCTGTCGGAAAGTATTTTAGGCCGCGCCCAGGAACGGGGCTTTATCACCATAGATACCCACCAAATCCGGGAATACACAGCCAATAAGCAGATGCAGGTGGATGACTATCCCTACGGCGGCGGTCGCGGCGCTGTGATGCAGGCGGATCCGCTGTACCGTTGCTGGGAAGCGGTTTGTGATCAGGCAGGCGGTCCGGTCCATACGATTTACCTTTCTCCCTGTGGAAAGACCTTTACACAAGCCGATGCTATCCGTTTGAGTAAGCTGGACAATATTGTTTTTGTCTGTGGGCATTATGAGGGCGTTGACCAGCGGTTTATTGACGAGTGTGTGGACGAGGAACTGTCTCTTGGAGATTTCGTTCTCACCGGCGGTGAGATCGCAGCCATGGCAATGACCGATGCCATCTGCCGCATGGTCCCCGGCGTGCTGGCTGATCCGGAGTGCTTCGAGGATGAGAGTCACTTTAACGGCCTTTTGGAATACCCCCAGTATAGCCGTCCTGCGGTGTGGCACGGAAGGGAAGTGCCGGAGATCCTTTTGTCCGGCAACCACGAAAAGGTAGCACAATGGCGCAGAAAGCAATCCTTGCGGCGTACCCGTCAGCGCAGACCGGATATGTATGCAAAGCTGGATCTGTCCGGTAAGCTGGATAGAAAGCTTCTTGCGGAGATAGAAATGGAAGATGCGGAAGCAAAAGAATAAGCGTGCTGACTGTGCAGCACGCTTATTTTTATCGTTTGGTGGGGTTGTAGTTGACCACAATGCTTTGACTGGTCAGATCGCTGACTTTGGTTACCCTAGTTCCGTAGACGTTGACTTGAATCAATACCGGGCAGCTGGCCAGCGCCGTTACCGAGGAGATATCCTTGTTGTAGTCCATAAAGACATTGTTTAGGTGTTTTAGTCCCCGTAAAGGTTCCAAAGTGCTTAGCTGATTATAAGAACCGTCGATATTGACCAAAGCGCAATCTGTACTCCACTGCGGCAGCTTGCTGACTTTGTTGTTGGCAAAGTTCAAATTGGCAAGCTTTTTCATGGCGGAAAGAATGGAAATGTCTTTGATCTCATTGTGGGAGATATCCAACCGGTTGATCTCCGTGCTGGCAGACAGGGTGGAGATGTCGGCGATCTTGTTGTTGGCAAAATGTACTTCTTCCAGCGCTGTCAGCTGCTGAAAACCGGTGAGCTCTGTGATGGCGTTATTGCCCGCAGACAGGATCTTCAAGCCGGAAATTGTGGTAATGGGCGCCAGTGTGGTCAGATTATTATGGGAGACATTCAGATCAACCAATGTGTTGCAACCGGACAGGGCGGTCAGGTCGTTCAGTGCATTGTGAGACAGATCTGCTTTTTGCAGTTTTTTTAAATTTGTCAGAGCTGTGATGTTTCGAATGGCATTGCCGCTTAAATTCAGTGTGGTGAGCTCTTTTGCATCATCCAGTCCGGCGGTGGTGGAAAGACCGCAGTTATTCAGCGTTAAAACTTGCAGATTGGGCAGTTTGCCGATGCTTATCAGTTCCTCAGCGCTCACACTGGTATTTGTGATGTGCAGTTCTTTCAGATTGGCAAGTCCTGTAATGTTTGAAAGCTGACCGGAAGCGCATGCATCCATGGTAAGTTTCTCCAAAAATGCAAGGTGACGCAGGTCGGCAAGATTGGAAGCGCTCTGGGGTACAGTAAACTCCTTGATGGTCCAAAGCTGGTCGGTATAGATCTCTTTGTCAGCGGAGGCGTTTAGGGTTTCCCGCAGCGCAGACTCCATTGCGGCATCTGAAAAGCTGACCTTTTCAATCACGCCGCCAACAGTAAAGCCAAAGACCGCAGAGGGACTGACCAGTCCGTTGTCAGCAACGGCGATTGCGTGGAGGGTATTTTTTCCGTCCTGCAAAACGATGCCTGCTGTGTATCTATCCTTTTCAACAGAGGGGTATTCCCCGTTGGTGCTTACATAGAGGACACCTTTTTCCGCAGTGATGGTTACGGTGATGTACTGGGTATAGTAGGAGTTGGAGGTGGAGGGATCGGGGGTGCAGACAGGCGCGGCAGGACGGAGGATATCCAACTGCTCTTTCACGTCTTTGTTTTTGACGTTATCCAACATCTTTACAGCATCCAGAAGTTTGTCCTGCTCCACGTAGGTCTTGGAAAGGGCGATGTACAGCTCTACACCGCCGCCGTCGGAAATGGCTTTGGTAAGGGTGTATTCCGCTTTTGTGAAGTTACCGGAACGCTTGTATTGCTCTGCCAGCTCGATGGCAACAGCATCATTGTCTCCGGCCTGCTTGTAAGCGCAGTCATAGAACCAGGCCGCTACGGTATGTTTTCCCCGATTGTCAAAGGATCGGGCGGTATATAGCAGCATATCCCGGGTAAATTCACGGTCATATATGAAAAGATACCAACCGGTGCAAACAAGGATCACCACAGCCAGTACAATGGGTACAATAATCCGTACAGTTTTTTTCATGTTTCGCTCCATTTCGGCAAAATATCAAAATAATTATACCTGTGATGATGACCTGTGTCAAGTGGAACAAAATTCTATCACCCCAACGGGCGGTTTCGTCGGAATTTTATAATGTCCGCAGGTAGAATATTACCGGGTGATGCAAATGAAGGAAAACGGAAAAGCATGGTTAATGGCGTTGGTGATGGGAATATTGCTTCCGGGATTTTTATTTTCTGCGGCGGAGAAACTGGTTGCAAAGGATGTTCCTGAGACGACCACGCCCGCAATGGAACAGCAGATACCGGAGTCAACGGTGCCCACGCAGGCGCTAACCGTATCTGTGCTGACAGATGGCGGTGTTGTGACCGAAATGGATATGGATACCTATCTTGTAGGCGTTTTGCTGGGGGAAATGCCTGTGGAGTTTGATACGGAGGCGTTAAAGGCCCAGGCGGTGGTGGCAAGAACCTACACATTAAAACGGAAAACCACAGGGCAAAAGCACGCGTTGGGTGCGGTCTGCACGGCTTCCTCCTGCTGCCAGTCTTACCGCGCACCGGAGACTTTTTTAGCGGATGGAGGAACACAGATATCTCTGACAAAAGTGTCAGATGCAGTAAACAGCACCCAAAATCAGGTGCTTACCTATAACGGAAGGCTGATTGAAGCAACCTATTTTTCCTGTTCCGGGGGAAGAACAGAGGACGCGCAGGCGGTGTGGGGAACAGAAATTCCTTATTTGCAGGCGGTGGACAGTCCCGGAGAGGAGGCCGCAACCTACTTTACTGATACCGTGAAGTATTCTGCCCGGGAATTTGCGGCTTTGCTGGGCTTGGACCCCAGCGGATCTCCGGCTTCGTGGCTTGGCGCAGTGACCTATACCGACGGCGGCGGTGTTGACACCATGGTGATTGCCGGCAGGGTTTATAAGGGGACGACCCTTCGGCAAAAGCTGGATTTGCGGTCTACCGTATTCAGTATTGTACCGGCGGGGAATTTTGTGCATATTTTCACCCGTGGGTTCGGTCATCGGGTGGGTATGAGCCAATATGGCGCAGAGGCGATGGCAGTAAGCGGCAGCGATTATGGGCAGATCCTTGCCCATTACTATCCCGGCGCGGTATTGGATACCTATTTAGAGAATTGACAAAGGAGGCAATCTCTTGTAGAATAAGGAAAAAGTCGAAAAGGGGTGATACTGTGCCGATTCAAATTCCAAACAATTTACCCGCCGCTGGGGTTTTGCAGCAGGAGAATATCTTTGTTATGCCGGAGGACAGGGCCATTACTCAGGATATCCGTCCTTTGGAAATCGTGGTGCTGAATTTGATGCCCACAAAGATTGTAACAGAGACTCAGCTGTCCCGTTTGTTGGGTAACACGCCTTTGCAGGTGCGTTTGGAGCTGATGCACACCAAGTCCCATACTTCCAAAAATACGGCGCAGGAGCATTTGCTCACTTTCTACAAGACCTTTGATGAGATCAAACACAGAAAGTTTGACGGCATGGTCATCACCGGCGCGCCGGTGGAAAATCTGCCCTTCGAGGATGTGGACTATTGGGAGGAATTGTGCCAGATTATGCAGTGGAGCACCACCAATGTTCACAGTACCCTGCATATTTGCTGGGGTGCGCAGGCGGGGCTGTACTATCATTACGGTGTTAATAAGCATTCTCTGCCGGAAAAAATGTTCGGTATCTTTGAGCATAAAAAGGATTACCCTCTGTCTATTTTGCTCCGTGGCTTTGATGATACCTTCTGGGTGCCCCATTCCCGTCATACCACGGTACTGCGTGAGGATATTGAAAAAGTACCTGCGTTAAAGATTCTGGCATCCTCCGATGAGGCGGGTGTGTATATTATGACCAGCAAGCGGGGACGGCAGATCTTCGTTACCGGTCACTCCGAATACGATGCAGACACCTTGGAACGGGAGTACCTGCGGGATAAGAATCAGGGATTGCCTATTTCTGTTCCCAAGAATTACTATCCCGACGATGATGACACCAAGCGTCCCATTGTCCGTTGGAGAGGACATGCTAACCTGCTTTTTTCCAACTGGCTCAACTATTTTGTCTACCAGACGACACCTTACGATATTACCAGTATCGGCAACGAATAATTGAAACCCACTTAAATGGTGCATCATCCATTTAAGTGGGTTTTTAAAATTTTCATTGACAAAATTTAACAATGCGTGTATAATCCTTCTAGCAGTTAGCATAAGCTAACTACCCAGAAAGGAAGAGTAATATGACCATTGCAGATTTACAGATCGGACAGTCCGGCATCATAATCACCGTAGGCGGTGAAGGTGCATTGCGGCTGCGTTTTCTGGATATGGGACTGATTCCCGGCACCCGGGTACAGCTGCAAAAGGTGGCGCCTATGGGCGACCCCATTCAGATCCGCGTCCGGGGCTATGAGCTGACCATCCGGAAAGAGGATGCGGGCATGATCGGTATACAGGAGGCATAAGGATGATTTTTGCATTAGCAGGTAATCAGAATAGTGGTAAGACTACGTTGTTTAACGCTCTCACCGGCGCCAATCAGCATGTGGGTAATTTCCCCGGCGTGACAGTGGACCAGAAGACCGGTGTGATCCGTGGTACCGAGCATCAGGTGGTGGATCTGCCGGGCATCTATTCCATTCGCCCTTATACCCAAGAGGAGATCGTGACACGGGATTTTATTCTGAAAGAAAAACCCGACGCTATTATCAATATTGTTGATGCCACCAACATTGAGCGGAATCTGTATTTGACCTTGCAGCTTTTAACATTGCGGGTCCCCACAGTGATTGCGTTGAATATGATGGATGAACTTCACGGCAACGGCGGCAGTGTGGATGTTAAGAAGATGATGGACGCCCTTGGTGTGCCGGTGGTGCCCATCAGCGCGGCGAAAAAGCAGGGCATCTCCGAACTGATCGATACCATCCTCAATACTGCAAAGACAAAATTGCTCCCCAAGGTGCAGGATTTCTGCCCAGATGGACCGGTGCACCGCTGTATCCATGCAGTCAGTCATATTGTGGAGGATCATGCTGCGGCTGCGGATATCTCCCGTCGGTTCTGTGCAATGAAACTGATCGAGGGTGAGGAGGCGTTCTCCCGTTTGCTGGGTCTGAGCGCCAATGAAATGGAATTGATTGAGCATTCTGTTATCGAAATGGAGCATGACAGAGGGCTTGACAGAAATGCTGCCCTTGCAGATATGCGGTATAATTTTATTGAGGAAGTGTGCCGGAACTGTGTGGTGCGGGCGCAGGAGAGCAAGGAGCACCGCAGAAGTGTGCAGATCGATAAGATCCTTACCAATCGGTATCTGGCGATTCCTGTTTTCGTGGGTATTATGGGATTGGTTTTTTACCTTACGTTCAATCTCTTTGGCGCTTGGCTTTCCGATTTGTTGGCATACGCCATTGACGGTCTTACCTTGCTGGCAGATGATTTGCTGACCCGCTACGGTATGAATCCTGTGGTACATAGTCTGCTCATTGATGGCATTTTCTCCGGCGTTGGCAGTGTCCTCAGCTTTTTGCCGCTGATTGTGGTTCTGTTCTTTTTCCTTTCCATACTGGAAGATTCCGGTTATATGGCGCGGGTGGCTTTCGTGATGGATAAACTGCTGCGAAAGATCGGTTTGTCCGGCAGAAGCTTTGTGCCCATGCTCATCGGTTTCGGATGCAGCGTGCCGGGTATCATGGCAACCCGAACCTTGTCGTCCAACCGGGACAGAAAAATGACCATTCTTTTGACACCCTATATGAGTTGCTCCGCTAAAATCCCCATTTATTCTCTGTTTGCTGCTGCGTTTTTCCCGGGAAGAGAGCTGCCGGTGATGATCGCGTTGTATTTTGGCGGCATGGCAGTGGGGGTGCTGGTGGCGTTGGTATTGAAAAACACCGCATTCCGGGGAGAGCCGGTACCTTTCGTTATGGAACTGCCCAATTACCGACTTCCCTCCGCCGGAAGCGTACTGCTGCTCATGTGGGAGAAAGCCAAGGACTTTTTACAGCGCGCGTTTACTGTGATTTTTGTTGCCACTGTGTTGATTTGGTTTTTGCAAACCTTCGATGTTCGGTTTAATGTAGTGTCCGATAGCGGTGATAGCATTTTGGCATTCCTTGGCCGTTTGGTCGCGCCCATTTTTGCGCCCTTGGGCTTTGGAGACTGGCGTATGGTCACGGCATTGGTATCCGGCTTCACTGCAAAGGAGGCTGTGGTCAGCACCTTCGGCGTGATCTTAGGCGTTGGTACAGAGCAGCTGGCCATGGCAATGCATAGCTTGTTTACCACAGAATCCGCTTGCAGCTTTTTGGCTTTTTCTCTTTTGTATACTCCTTGTATTGCTGCGGTGGCGGCCATTCGCAGAGAATTGAATTCCGGGTGGAAAACTTTGGGCGTGGTACTTTTGCAATGCATGGTTGCATGGCTGGTGGCCTTTGTTGTATATACTTTGGGGGTGTTGCTATGCGTTGGATAGAGATTTTGCTTCTTGTTCTGATAGCCGGTTACTGCGCATACATTATGTTCGGTAAAAAGAAGCATGGTTGCAGCGGCAATTGCGGAAATTGCCAAGGCTGCGGACATAAAGAAAAAATGTGAAAGGAAAGAGCGTTATGAAACTGCGGATCGACGGACATGAGATTGTTGCACAACCGGGACAGACCCTACTGGAACTGGTGGATTTGCTGGGTTTGAATCACGAGTTGCTTTCTGCCCGTCCTATTGCCGCTAAAATTGCCGGCGAAGTGTTCAATCTGAACTATGTGCCGGTGCGGGTGACAGAGTTGTGCCCAGACAGGGCTTCTATTCGCCGCGCTATGGAGGCATCCGCAGGAGAGGTCCGGCTTTTGTATTATAAAGATCCCAGTGGCAAGGATGTATATACCCGGACAGCGCGTTTCGTTCTTTTCTTGGCGCTGGAAAACTGTTATCCCGGATTGCAAGCCAAAATGGGCAGCACCATCGGTAAGGCGCTGATGATCCATATTCCTGATACAGAATTGTTTGATCTGTCAGTACTGAAAAAAGAGATGGAGCGGTTGGTGCAATTGGATATCCCACTTGTTCGCCGTCGTGTCAGCACAGAATCTGCCATCAAGCGTTATGAAGCAGCCGGAAAGGATGATAAAGCCCAGCTTTTGCGGCTTCGCGGAACAGACAGCTTTGATGAATACGCTTATGGGGATTTTGCCGATTATTATTACGGTGAGTTGGCGCCATCTACCGGATGTGTGCAGGTGTGGGATATGCTGCCCATAAACGGTGGATTTCTGTTTCTGTTTCCCGATGACGCTGAACCGGATAGGGTCAGCCGGTATGTGGATATGCCCCGTTTCATGTCCGTTACCAATGAGGGCGCCCAGTGGTGCAAACTGATGGAATGCGAGACTGTGGCAGACCTGAATGAACTGGTTTATTCCGGTAAGATCCGGGAATTGATCCGGGTAAATGAGGCGCTTCATGAGAAAAAGTATGCGCAGGTGGCGGATATGATCTGCAATCGAGGCTGTAAAGCGGTGATGCTGGCAGGACCCAGTTCTTCCGGAAAAACCACCTCGGCTAATCGGCTGTCTACTCAGTTGCGCGTCCATGGAAAAAAGCCCATTCTTATGAGCCTGGATGACTATTACGTTGACCGGGATTCTATCCTGCCTGGACCGGACGGAAAACTGGACTTGGAACATATCAACACCATCGACACTGCTCTGTTTCGGGAGCATCTGCGTATGCTGTTACAGGGCAGGGAAGTGGCGCTTCCTACCTTCAATTTCCTCACAGGAAAACGTGAATGGCGCGGACATAAATTGCAGCTGTCAGAAGATACAGTGATTATTATAGAGGGGCTGCATGCCCTGAATCCCACCTTGTTGCCAGAGGGACTTGATAAGGATTCTGTGTTTAAACTTTATGTCAGCGCCTTGCTGCCGCTGAATCTGGACGATCACAACCGGATCCCGTCCAGTTATCTCCGACTGTTGCGGCGGACGGTGCGGGACTATGAAACCCGTGGCGCATCGGTAGAGCATACTCTTTCTATGTGGGATTCTGTCCGCAGGGGTGAGGAACGATGGATTTTCCCTTTTCAGGAGCAGGCAGATGTGATCTTCAACAGTTCCACCCTTTATGAGCTTGCGGTGCTGAAAAACCATATTTTCCCGCTGCTCACCGTGGTAGAACCGGAGACCGATTGTTATGAATCCGTAAGGGCGATTGTGAAAATCCTCAATTATGTCCAGGCGGCTGATGTAGATGATGAGATCCCGCCCAACAGTCTGGTGCGGGAATTTATCGGCGGTAACTGTTACTACAAATAAAAAAAGTGGAGCGAAAATTCGCTCCACTATTTTTACAGCTGTTGTGTGATAGCACAGGCAGAAGGTTCTTCTTCCTGTTTATATTTGTTAGGACTGGGGAAATTAAGAATCAGAGAGAACAGAAGGCATATGGCGATGGCTGCCGCGCCGGTGGTGATCCACAGGCTACGCTGCCGCAAAAGTTCCCGGGTGGTATACAAAAACCACAAAAGCAGTCCGGAAATGCCCAAACACAAAAGTGTCAGAATTACTTTGAGCCAGATGACACCGTTACCGGCAGCGAGCAGATAGAAGAAAAATAAAACTGCGTCTGCGCACAGGGCGTAAGTCATGTAGCGTTCCATTTCTTTATAACGGTTGGATTTGCCTGCCATTCCATATCCCTCCAAAATTTTTCTTTATTTTAGCATATTTTGTCGAAAAAAGCAAACATTTTCACATTATTTAAAAATTTTTCTGAATGCTTGCAGGATTGGGGATTATTTGGTATAATAGTGCCAATATTATGTGAAAGTATACGCAAGGAGCGATTATGGGAGAACCGCAATATCGCCTGGAAGGCATTGTCCGTACCAGAAGTGAGCTGATGGAGGATTTCGAAGGCCCTCTGAATGTCATTTTTCTGTTGTTGAGCAAAAATAAAATAGAAATCCAGGATGTGTCCATAACGGCAATTTTGGAGCAGTATCTTGCGTATCTGGATGAGATGAAGCGTCTGGATATTGAGCTTGCCAGTGAGTTCATCACTATGGCATCCCACCTGATGCTCATTAAAACCAAGATGCTTCTATCCACCGCTGAGGCTGTCGAAGCGGAAACGGAACTGGACTTACTGCGGCAGTCACTGATTGAGCGTCAACGTCATGAGGCGATGGACCAGATCCGCATGGCAATTACAGCCTTGGAACCCCGCAATGATATTGGCCGGTGTATGTTTACGAAAGCACCGGAGCCGCTGCGTCGGGACACCACCTATCGCTATCAGCACGATGTGATGGATATGCTCTGGGCGTTGGACGAGATCGCAGAGCGGAATCAGCGCCGTTTACCACCTCCCACAGTGAACTTTAAGGGCATTGTGGGCAAGGAACCATATCCGGTAACCCGTAAAGCTAAGGAATTGATCCGGAATCTGGTGCTGCGCGGTGTGCAAAGATTGAAAAATCTGTTTAAGGGAAGCCGCAGCCGCTCGGAGATCGTTGCGACCTTTTTGGCGATTCTGGAATTGTGCAAAACCAATTCTATCAGTCTTGGCGATGATGCAACGGGGGAAAACCCCGATGTGCGGCTGCTGGATGAAAATGCTTTTACCACCCAAGGAGATGACATAAATGGAACAAATTGAATTGCAGAGGGCCATTGAAGCCATCTTGTTTGCCGCCGGCGAGCGGGTGGAGATCGCCCAGCTGGTAGGTGTTCTGGAAGCGGATGAAAAGGCAGTGGTGGCAGCAGCTGACGCACTGGCAGACGAACTGGCCTTTAACCGTCGTGGCATCCGGATTTTGCGGCTGGAAAAAGGGTATCAGATGGTATCCTCCGGCGAGATGGCGGATTACATCACCCAGGCATTGGAGACCCGCAAGCCTCCCAAGCTATCCTCCTCCCAGTTGGAGGCGCTGACCATAATCGCGTATTATCAACCGGCAACGAAAGCGATGGTAGAGCAGCTTCGGGGTGTGGACAGCAGCTATTCTATCAGCGCGCTTTTGAATAAAAAGCTTATTGAGGATGCAGGGCGGCTGAACGTACCCGGTAGACCCATTCTGTACCGGACAACCTCCAATTTCCTCCGCACCTTTGGGCTGAGCTCTCTGGAAGAGTTACCGCCCATCGAAAAGGTGAGCCTGAGCGAACCGGAAATTCCCCAAGAACCGACTGATCCCAACCAAATGACCTTGGAGGAGGTCTGAGTATGGGTTGGTTGATTGCCGCTTGTATTGTGTGCGGTTTGCTGTGTTTGCCTCTGGGCTTTCGCGGTATCTACCGTGCGTCTGATCCAGGTGTGTGGCTATTGATCGGTCCGCTGAAATTCCGTGTGTACCCGTCCAACAAAAAAGAAAAGGCATCCGGTAAAAAAACTAAGGATGCCGGTGAGAAATCAGAAAAAGGCGGAAATTACCGGGATTTTCAGCCCGTGATTCCCACTATTATAGATTTTATGGGGCAGTTTCGCAGGAAAATCCAGGTAAATCATCTGGAACTGAAATGGACCCTTGTCGATGATGATCCTGCGGATCTTGCGGTAAATTACGGCAGGGCCTGGGCAGCGCTGGGCGGCATTATGCCCCAGATCGAGCGCCTGTTTGTGATCAAAAAACGGGATGTTCAGGTACTCTGCGACTTTACAGGGGACAAATCCCACATTTTTGCCAGATTGGATGCCACCATTACCCTGGGCAGAACCCTTGATCTTCTGTCCCGTCATGGTCTCAAAGTGATAAAAGAACTTCTTGAACTGAAAAAATTACGAAAAGGCGGTGCCAAATTATGAACGCAAATCTTTCGAATATGCTGGAAAGCACCATTGCAAAGATCCGGCAGATGGTGGATGCCAACTCTGTGGTGGGAGAACCCATTACTGCCGGTGACGTTACCATTGTGCCCATCTCTAAAATCAGCATTGGTTTTGGCGGCGGTGGTTCGGATTTTGTATCCAAGAACGCCAATACCAAGGAAAATCCCTTTGGCGGCGGTGTGGGCACCGGTGTTAAAGTAACCCCCGTTGCTTTTCTGGTCATTAAAGAGGGCAGTGTGCGTATGCTGCCGGTGGCAGCGCCTGCCAACACCACGGCTGACCGTATTGTGGAGATGGTTCCTGACACATTAGATAAAATTGCCAGCTTTATTGATTCCCGCTTGGAGAAAAAAGGCGAATAAACCGTATTCCCCGGGGGACAATACCTGCGGGTGATTGAATGAAACGACTGTTTGCCGGGGTGGCAGCTCTATTACTGGCTGCTGCCCTTGTTTTTCCTTGTAGAGCCATTTCTGCGCAAAGCGCCATCCTGCTGGATGCCCAGACCGGGCGTGTTATTTATGAAAAAAACGCGGATAAGCAAAGCTTGATTGCCAGTACCACAAAAATCATGACGGCATTGGTAGTATGTGAGCAAATCAATGTATTGGACCGGATCAGGATTCCCCAGGAGGCTGTGGGAATCGAAGGTTCGTCCATGTATCTGAAAGCCGGGGAAGTGCTGACGGTGCAGGATCTGCTCTATGGACTGATGCTCCATAGTGGCAATGATGCGGCTGTTGCACTTGCTATTTACTGCGGCGGTACTGTGGAAGGCTTTGCGGAACTGATGAACGATAAAGCGCATCGTCTGGGGATGGATAATACACATTTTGTCAACCCCAACGGACTGGACAGCCCCGGTCATTATTCCACTGCCCGGGATATGGCGATTTTAGCGGCGTACGCAATGGAAAACCCGATTTTTGCAAAAACCGTTTCTACCAAAACGGTAAATGTTGGAAATCGCAGTCTGCGGAATCACAATAAGCTTCTCTGGCGTTTAGAGGGCGCAGATGGGGTCAAGACCGGTTTTACCAAGGCAGCGGGGCGGATTTTGGTGTCAAGTTGTACCCGACAGGGCAGAAGACTGATCGCTGTGACCATGAATGACGGAAACGATTGGCAGGACCATCAGCAATTGATGGAACAAGGCTTTTCGGATTATACGGTTTGTCAGATCGTAAAAGCGGGAGAGTGTCTTGGTAGTGTGCCGGTGATTTCCGGTGAAAAAGAATGTGTCCAATTGCTTGCCGCAGAGGATTTTTCCTATGCCTTGTCTTCCCGGGAGCAGCCGCAGATTGTACTTTCTCAGCCGGGGTTTGTATATGCGCCGGTGGCGGAGGGTCAGGAGGCTGGATTTGCCTACTTGTGCCTGGACGGAAAGTCAGTAGGGAAGATCCCTTTGGTTTACGGACAGACCGTGGAAGCGGAAATAATCAAAGAACCTTCTGTGTGGGAAAAGCTTTTCAAAGGAGGAAGATCGTGACAGAACGCATACAGAAAATTATCGCGTCACGGGGCGTTACGTCCCGGCGAAAGGCAGAAGAACTGATCCTTGCAGGACGCGTGACTTGTAACGGTCGGATCTGCCTCCTGGGGGAAAGCGCCGACCCGGATAAAGATAGTATCTTGCTGGACGGGAAACCGCTCCCGTCCGGCGGTGAATACACGTACATCATGCTCCATAAGCCAAGAGGTTATGTGACCACACTTTCCGATGAAAAAGGACGTCCTGTGGTTGCCCGGCTGGTGGCGGACTGCGGTCAGCGGGTTTATCCCATTGGCAGATTGGATATGGATTCGGAGGGTCTGTTGCTCTTCACCAACGATGGAGATTTTGCCAACAGACTCATGCACCCTAAACACGAGGTGAACAAAACCTATCGGGTTTATGTAAAGAATTATTCCCCCGAGGCCTTTGAACAGCTGGGTCAGCCGGTGACGCTGGACGGATATACTATTGCGAAACCCAACATTCGCCTTATCAGCAGCGAACCGGGAGGTACTGCATGGTTGGAAGTCATTATCCACGAGGGGAGAAACCGGCAGGTTCGGAGAATGTGCGATCTGGCAGGCATGCCGGTCATCCGGCTGATTCGTACGGCGGAAGGACCTGCTCAATTGGGATCTCTTCCGTTGGGAAAATGGCGAAAACTGACGGATAGGGAAGTTGTTGAGCTTCGCGAGGAATGAACATAATGCACTTTTGGAGGGTGCTATGAAGACAGATGTGATTGTTATAGGCGGTGGGCCGGCAGGTATGTTTGCAGCCATTACAGCGGCAAGGCGAGGCTGTGGGGTCATGCTGTTTGAAGCCAATGACCGGCTGGGGAAAAAGCTTCTCATCACCGGTAAGGGTCGTTGTAATGTCACCAATAACTGCACTGTGGAGGAGATTCTGCAAAACATTCCCAGAAATGGACGGTTCCTATACAGCGCATTGAAAAGCTGTTCACCGGATCGAGTGATGGATTTTTTTGGGAATCACGGCTGCCCCTTGAAAACAGAGCGCGGCAACCGGGTGTTTCCTGTAAGTGACAGATCCCAGTCTGTTTTATCCTGTTTACAGGCGCAATTGCAAAGCTTGGGTGTATCGGTGCAAAAAGAAAGGGTCTTGGAGATCCTTACGGAAAACGGTGCAGTTGCCGGTGTTGTAACCGCAAAAGGAATACATGATGCACCTTCTGTGATCCTTGCTACCGGCGGGGTGTCTTATCCTGCTACCGGGTCCACCGGTGACGGTTATCAGATGGCACAAAGACTGGGACATACCATCATAGCCCCGGAGGGATCTCTTGTTCCTTTGGAAACAGCAGGGGATACCTGTCAGCGAATGCAGGGACTAAGTCTCAGAAACGTGGCGGTAAAGCTTCTGAGCGGCAAGGGTAAAGTCCTATTTAAGGACTTTGGTGAACTGCTCTTCACCCATTTCGGTGTATCCGGACCGACTGTACTCAGTGCCAGTGCCCATTTGAAAGGCGATGGTTGCCGTTTGCTGATCGACTTGAAGCCTGCGTTGGATGAAAACAAACTCAACGACCGGATTCTGCGGGATCTGGAAACCTATAAAAACCGCACCATGGAAAATGCGCTGACAGATTTGCTGCCCCGTTCCATGATTCCGGTGGTGCTGGATATGCTGTCCATACCTGCTGATTTGCAGGCGAATTCCTTTACAAAGCAGCAGCGCAGAGCTCTTGTGGAATTGCTGAAAGCTTTTCCTGTGGAGATCACCGGAAAGCGTCCCGTTGCCGAGGCAATCATTACCTCCGGCGGTGTGAAGGTTTCCGAGATCGATCCAAAAACCATGGAATCCAAGTTGATCTTCGGACTGTATTTTGCCGGTGAGATCATTGATTGTGATGCCTATACCGGTGGCTTTAATTTGCAAATTGCCTGGTCCACCGGTTATGCAGCCGGTATGGCGGCAAAAAACCATCATTGACAAACAAAGGCACATGTAATAAAATACAGTGTAGTGTAAATAGAACAATTGGAGGGACAGATATGTACGATAAACTTGTTTCTTATGCAGCAAAGCAATTGGATTTGAGTGCGGATGAGATCACGCCCGCCAGCACCTTTGAAAGCCTTGGTATTGACTCTTTGGACATCGTTGAGATGATTATGGATTTGGAGTCTGAACTGGGCGTTGAGTTGGAGATGGAGGATCAGAAGATCACCACCTTCCAGGAATTGGCTGATTTTATTGAATCTAAGCTGAACTAAGTAATTATATATCCTTGTTATAGCATGCCGGCTTATAACAAGGTCGCACTAGTCGGGGAGTTAGCGGTGCCCTTTTCCTGCAATCCGCTACAGCAGGGATGAATCCCCACACCCGGGCTTGTTTCAGTACCGTCCGGACCTTGTAAGCGGTGTTGATGAAACGGTCCTGCGCAACAGAATCCCGTGAACCATGTCAGGTGGGGAACCAAGCAGCATTAAGCGGATTTTTCTGTGTGCCGCGGGGTTGCCGTTTTTGAGCTGGCTGCGCGGATACCGGGTATTGAGCAGGTTCAAATGTGGGTGTGCGATCTTGTTATAAGCCGGAGCTTTATTTGGAGGTTATTATGTATCAGGCACTGTATCGAAAATACAGACCACAGACCTTTGATGATGTGGTTGGGCAGATGGCCGTTACCCAGACGCTGAAAACGCAGTTGCAAAGCGGACGGCTAAGCCATGCATACCTGTTCACCGGTTCTCGGGGAACGGGTAAAACCAGCAGTGCCAAAATTCTGGCGAAGGCAGTTAACTGTGAAAACCCACAGGACGGCAATCCCTGTAATTGCTGTAAATCCTGCCTGTCCATTGACTCCGGTTCCTGTATGGATGTGTTGGAGATTGATGCAGCCTCCAATAACGGTGTGGATAATGTCCGTGACCTGCGGGATGATGCAATTTACACCCCATCCCAAGTGAAAATGCGTGTATATATCATTGATGAGGTCCATATGCTCTCCATTTCAGCATTTAATGCATTGCTGAAAATTATTGAAGAGCCACCGGAGCATTTGCTGTTCATTCTTGCCACCACGGAGCTGCATAAGGTTCCTGCTACCATCCTGTCCCGTTGCCAGCGGTTCTCTTTCCGCCGCATCGGACAGGAGGATATTGCTGCAAGACTGCAATATGTAGCTTATCAGGAGAATATTGAACTGGACGATACTGCTGCCCGTGTCCTTGCCCGACTTGCTGACGGCGGTATGCGGGACGGACTGAGCCTGCTGGATCAGTGCGCCTCTGCCACTACCGGAGAATTGACTGCCGATAAGGTCTACGCCTGTCTGGGAATTGCCGGTATTCAGGAGTGCGGTAAGCTGATGGGCGCTATTGCAGACCGGAATGCTGCCGATGCTCTTGCTATTTTGGATCGCTTTTATTCTGATGGCAAGGATATGGCTGCCCTTTTGGACGAGCTTGCCTGTTTGACTCGGGATTTCATGATTATGCAGTCTGCCCCCCATGCCTCCATAGGTATGCTGTCCGGCGTGGCTTCCCATGAAGAAGTTAAGGCGTTGGCCGAGCGATTTACCTCTGCGGAATTGGTACGGATGCTGAACTTGATTCAGCAAACCGCCGCAGGCTTTGTCAGAAGCGCCAGTCGCCGGTTGGATACGGAGCTTTGCATTATGCGCCTGTGTCAGCCGGAGCTGCAATTAGATGCCCAGAGTTTAAATGCGCGCCTTACAAGATTGGAAGATCAGATAAAAAGCGGCAGTTTTTCTGTGCAGCAGTCGCCGGTTTCAAAGCCCATCAATGAACCGGAAGTGGTAGAAGAATTACCGCCTCAGACGGATGTACAGACGGTGCAGGTGGAGGATGAAGCGCCTGCTGGTCTTTGGTTAGAGATCAGCTCGCAGGTGCGCATGGAGTTAAAACCGCCGGTTTCCGGATTTTTTGCCCCAAACGGACCGGTACAGGGCGTTTTGAAAGGTAATATTTTTGTGCTTTTGTGTACCAACGCCTTTGCGAAGGCAGTGGTTGATAAGCAGGAGGTCCTTGACCTTGTGGCAAGAAAGGTTTCTGCGAAACTGGGCAGACAGGTTCGGGCTGTGGCTTCCGATAAGTCGGATATGCGGAATGTACAAATGGAGCAGCTGTTGGATTTCGGCAGAGCCCATTCCGATGTGATCAATATTAAGGATTAAGGAGTATTTGTTATGGCAAAAGGTGGTTTCCGGGGGATGCCCGGCGGCATGAATCAGGCGGCTATGATTAAGCAGGCCCAGAAAATGCAGCAGGAGATGCTGCGCATGCAGGAAGAAATGGAAAATAAGACTTATACGGCTGCTGCCGGCGGCGGTATGGTAAAGGCGTCTGTAAACGGTAAGCATGAGGTGGTCTCTTTGGAGATCAATCCCGAAGCCGTAGATCCCGACGATGTGGAAATGTTGCAGGATATGGTCATTGCTGCCGTCAATGAGGCAATGCGTACCGCAGATGTGGATTCTGCTAACAATATGTCCAAGCTTACCGGCGGTCTGAATCTGGGCGGTTTGTTCTAAGGAGGGCGTATGCAGTATTTTCCTGCATCTTTGCAAGAACTTTCCGACCAGTTTGCCAGACTTCCCGGCATTGGCGGTAAGACAGCGCAGCGCCTTGCCTTTTATGTTCTGGGTTTGCCCATGGAGGAGGCGCAGGCTTTTGCCGATGCTATTGTGGAGGCAAAACGGACAGTCCATACCTGTCCTGTATGCCAGAATCTGACAGACAGGGAACTGTGTACCATTTGTGATGACAGTTCCAGGGATCATAGTCTGATCTGTGTGGTAGCTGAGGCTAAGGATGTAATCGCCATGGAACGAAGCCGGGAGTTTAACGGTGTGTATCATGTGCTTCACGGTGTGATCTCTCCGCTGAATCATGTGACGCAGGATGACATCCGTGTTAAGGAGCTTTTGCAGCGTGTGGCGACCGGAGAGGTCCGGGAAGTGATCATGGCAACGAACCCTGATACCGAAGGTGAGGCGACTGCTATGTATATCTCCCGTCTTTTGCGGCCTATGGAGGTCAAGGTGACACGCCTTGCTTATGGTGTTCCCGTGGGTAGTCAACTGGAATATGCCGACGAGGTTACCCTTTCCCGCGCCTTGGAGGGCAGACAAGAAATATAAGGAAAAGCCGTACGGTGGTCCGTACGGCTTTTGCAGTTACAGATTCAGTTTCAGGTCGCCTTCTTTGATCCAGTTCCACTTCCGCAAAATCTGGCAGAAAAGCCAGCTGAGGATTCCGGGCAGGATAAAGCAAATCAGTACCATACCGATCCAATCAGTGGTAGTGATGGCGGATTTTGTTCCGGCGGCAATATCATTTACCCAACCGGTGTACACACCGATCTGTCCTACAAGTCCACAGGTTCCCATGCCGGAGGAGACAGGTGCGCCGTTCATTTGCAGTTTAAACAGACATGTCGCCAGAGGACCAGTGATGGCAGATGCCAGCACAGGGGGGATCCAACAACGGGGATTCTTGACCAAGTTGGGCATTTGCAGCATACTGGTTCCAATACCTTGCGCTACCAAACCGCCCCAGCGGTTTTCCCGGAAACTCATGACAGCAAAGCCTACCATGTGGGCGCAGCATCCTGCAACCGCAGCACCGCCGGCAAGACCGGTCAAGCCAAAGGCGGCGCAGATTGCCGCAGAACTGATAGGAAGGGTCAGCGCGATGCCGATGATGACAGAGACCAGGATACCCATAAAGAAAGGTTGCAGCTCGGTGGCCCACATGACTGCCGATCCAACTGCCTGAGCAGCCTTGCCGATGGGCGCGGCGATCAGACAGGAAATGCCAATACCCACCAAGATGGTAACAATGGGTGTGACAAGGATGTCTATCTTGGTCTCTTTGGAGACCAGCTTGCCGCACTCAGAGGCGACAATGGCCACAAAGTATACTGCCAGAGGACCGCCTGCGCCGCCCATTGCGTTGGCAGCAAATCCTACCGGAATCAATGAGAACAATACCAACTGAGGACAACCCAGCGCAAAACCAATGGCCACTGCAATGCCAGGCCCAACCATGGCGGATGCAAGACCGCCTACGGTATAATTGATCACGTTTTCGCCGCTTTTTAATGTAACGATAATTTTGTTTAAAAAAGCAATGTGAAATTGTTGACCGATGGTGTTAAGAATCGTGCCTACCAGCAATGTGCAGAACAGACCCTGTGCCATAGCGCCCAAGGCGTCAATACCGTAGCGCTTGCCAGAAAAAATGATGTTTTTCCTCTGTAAAAAGCTTTTGAACTTTCCCATTTTTAATACCTCTTTTTTTATAGCTTAGCGTAGGTTTTGTCCAGAAAACGCTGGGCAGTCACTACTACGCGTTTGTGCGTGCCTTCACCGATTTTACCCTTTTCATCAAATGCTTCCACACGGAAGGTAATGGTGTTGCCATCCACCTCTGTGACTTCTGCTTCTGCGCGGACTTCCATTCCCACCGGTGTTGCTGCCAGATGAGAGATGTTCAGCTGTGTACCCACAGAGGTCTTTTCCTGGGGGATTACAGATGCAATGGCATCGCAGGCTGCGCCCTCCATCAGCGCTACCATGCAGGGTGTTGCATACACTAGAAGGGAACCGGACCCTACCTCATAGGCGGTGTCCTCTCGTTCTGCGGTGGTGGATGCAGAACCGGTCATTCCAACAGTGATTTCCATGTAAATACCTCCTGTTCTTTTTTCATAATATAGTCGAAAAGTGTAGATGTGTCAATAAAAAACGTTGCATTTTTTGAGAAACTGATCTATAATGACCACAATAAGATATGGAAGGTGTTTGTTATGGCTATACAAGATAAGTTGAATTTAACAATGCTCTGCGATTTTTACGAACTGACCATGGGTAACGGATACTTTGAAAAGGGGTATAAGGACCGGATCTGCTACTTTGATGTATTCTTCCGCCAGTGTCCCGACAACGGTGGTTTTGCTATCGCGGCTGGTCTGGAACAGATTATTGATTACATTCAAAATCTCCATTTTGCACCCGAGGATATTGCCTATTTGCGTGGCAGAAAGCTGTTCAGCGAGGCGTTTTTGGAATATCTTTCTAATTTTCGCTTCACCGGTGATATCTGGGCAGTTCCTGAGGGGACGCCCATTTTTCCCAAAGAGCCGATCATGACGATCCGCGCCCCTGCTATTGAAGCGCAGTTGATGGAGACGTTTATTTTGCTTTCTATTAACCACCAGAGTCTCATCGCTACCAAGGCAAACCGTGTGGTCCGCGCTGCCAAGGGACGTACGGTTCTGGAATTCGGTTCCCGTCGCGCCCAAGGCGCGGATGCGGCGATTCTCGGCGCCAGAGCAGCATATATCGGCGGTTGTAACGGTACTGCCTGTACCATTTCCGATCAGTTGTTTGGTGTTTATGCCGGCGGTACCATGGCCCACGCCTGGGTGCAGATGTTTGATACAGAGTATGAGGCGTTTAAGGCATATTGCCAAATGTACCCCAATAATGCGACGTTGTTAGTAGACACTTACAATACCTTAAAATCCGGTGTTCCCAATGCCATCAAGGCGTTTAATGAGGTCTTGAAGCCCATGGGTATTACCAAATGCGGAATCCGTTTGGATTCCGGAGATATGGCGTATCTCAGCCGTCAGGCAAGAAAGATGTTAGACGATGCCGGTTGGACAGAGTGTAAGATTTCTGTGTCCAATTCTCTGGATGAGTATATCATCGAGGATCTTTTGCACCAAGGGGCACAGATTGATATGTTTGGTGTGGGTGAGCGGTTAATTACCGCCAAGTCCGAACCTGTATTCGGTGGCGTTTACAAACTGACTGCTATTGAGGAAGCAGACGGTACGGTTACTCCGAAAATCAAAATTTCCGAAAACACCGGAAAGATCACCAATCCCCATTATAAAAAGCTTTACCGTTTCTTTGGTAACGACACAGGCAAAGCCATTGCGGACTATCTGTGCGTTTACGACGAGACCGTGGACGACAGTCAGGATTTGGAGATTTTCGATCCGGATGCAACATGGAAGACCAAAACAGTGTATGATTTTACTGCCAAGGAACTGCAAGTACCCATCTTCAAAAACGGCAAGTTGGTATATGACTGTCCCGACATTGAAAAGATCCGGGCGTATTGCATGGAACAGGTAGACACTCTTTGGGATGAAGTGAAGCGTTTTGACAATCCTCATGCCTATTATGTGGACCTGTCACCGAAGCTTTGGGATATTAAGTATAACCTCCTGAAACAAAAGGGTAAAAAATAGGAGCCTATAAAAAATAGATAGGAATTGTTTATGAAGTATTTTTTGGAAACTGCGGATACCATTGAAAGCGGTCTTGGCTTTTCTGTGTTTGATCCATTGCATTTGTTTTGGCTTGCGGTGTGCGTTGCGGCGCTGGTGGGCAACAGCTTATTATATAAGCGGTTAGGTCCGGACGGCAGGGATCGCTGGAAAAAGATTGTGGCGTGGCTGCTGGTTGCCGATGAAGTGTTTAAGATGGTTATTCTTTTCTGCGGTGGTAATTATAATGTCAATTACCTGCCACTGCATCTTTGCAGCATCAATATCTTCATGATCTTCATTCACGCGTATAAACCCTCCCGGGTAGTGGATAATTTCCTGTATACGGTTTGTATTCCCGGGGCGCTGGCGGCAATGCTGTTTCCTACTTGGACTGCGCTGCCCATCACCAGCGGTATGCACCTGCATAGCTTTACGGTGCATACTCTGCTGATGCTGTATCCTGTGGTGCTGACGGCCAATAGAGATATCCGTCCGGAGGTGAAAAGCCTCCCTAAGTCTCTGGGATTGCTGGTGGTGATGGCCATTCCTATCTACATAATCAATCTGCTGCTGGATACCAATTTTATGTTTCTGATGTCTGCTGATCCGGGAAATCCTCTTTACCTGTTTGAACAGATATGGGGCAGCCATCTTTTGGGTTTTCCGGTGATTATTACAGGTGTGCTGCTTGTGATGTATGGACCGCTGTTCTTGATTCAAAAACTACGTAAAAAAGAGCTTTGAGAATTCAAAGCTCTTTTTTGTTACATGTTGAATTTTATTAGAGTTCTTCACTTACTGCCAACAGGAGAATACCGATAATCACAATCGCAATAAAGGCATAGGTCTTCCAGGAAAGCTTTTCTTTCAGGAAGATACGGGAAAGCAGCAGGGAAACCACACAAACAGAAGAAAGAATAGGAGCAGCAACAGCATCAGCTTCGCCCAGTGCGTAAACATAGGTGAACTGACCTGCGGTTTCGAATACAGCGGCAAGAAGCTTATCCTTATGCTGGGGAACAGGACCAAACTTTACCTTCTTGGCTTTCATGAAAATGAATAGACCCAAGGCGAACAGGGCAAAGGTCAGCTCATAGCTGGTATTGGCTACGGCCTCAATGGTATCACTGGTAACATCTACCAAAGGAGAAGCGGCAATATCTTCAATCAGGAAGAAAGCATCATCCAGGAAGGTGCCGAATGCATCCAGCAGGGCATATACGAAAGGCATACAGAAGGCGATTACAGCCATAGTTTTGCCCAATTTTTTCTTTCTAGTGGTCTCGCCACGATTTTCCAGGAAGCTGACACCCAAAACACCAATGGTGATAATCGCAATGGCAATCCAGGTGAGCGGGAGATATTCTTCCTTAAAAACGAAAACAAACAAGAGTACGCAAATGACGCCGGCAGTGTTCTCAATGGGATCAGAGATGGATTCCTCCAAGAAACGCATCCCGAAATAGGAAAACGCCATGGAGATTATGTAAAACAGAGAAACGGGAAGATAACGGATGATATTTATGGGATTGTAGTTGATATTCTGGGTTAGTAGGGTGAAGATTGCGTGAGCGCCCATTACAACGCCAACCCACACACAGATTTTTAGATGGGAGTATTTCTCATCAGGCCGAGCGCCTTTCTTATAGAATAGTTCCGCAGTCCCCAAAGAAGGGCGGTACCAATGGCGAAGAATAACCAAGACACAATATTTTCCTCCTTATATTTTTACAAGGTCTGCATCTACCATTTTTTGCAGGCTCATCAGTATACCGAGTTTTGCGTGACACCAAGTCAGACCACCTTGGAAATATACAGCATAGGGGGGGCGGATCGGTCCGTCGGCAGACAGCTCGATAGAAGAACCCTGTACAAAGGCGCCAGCCGCCATAATGACCTTATCCTTGTAGCCGGGCATGTCCCATGGTAGGGGGGTAGCGAAGGAATCTACCGGCGCAGCCGCCTGTATGCCCTTACAGAAGGCGATCATGCCCTCCTCGCTTCCCAGTTCCACCGCCTGAATGATGTCGTGGCGGCTCTCTGTGGCGTTGGGAACGCACTTGAAGCCAAGGGGTTCATAGAGGTTTGCGGCAAAGACCGCGCCTTTTTCCGCACCGGCAACCACCGTGGGCGCAAGGAAGAATCCCTGATACAGCGCAGGCATCAGTCCCAGATTGGCGCCAACCTCCTGCCCCAGTCCCGGAGCAGACAGCCGATAGGCGCAGCGGTTGACACATTCGCTAGTACCGCAGATATAGCCACCGATGGGCGCTAAACCACCGCCGGGGTTCTTGATAAGACTGCCTACCACCATATCCGCCCCTACATCAGAGGGTTCAATGGTTTCTACAAATTCACCGTAACAGTTATCCACCATGCAGATGACGTCCGGTTTTACGGATTTTACAAAAGCGATCAGCTCGCCGATCTGCTTAACAGAAAAACTGGGACGGGTGGCATAGCCCTTAGACCGCTGGATGGTAACCAGTTTCGTTTTGGGGTTGATCGCCTTGCGGATGTTCTCATAGTCGAAAGTGCCGTTTGCCAGCAGATCTACCTGTCGGTAAGAAACACCGTACTCTTTCAAAGAACAGGGACTTTCCCGAATGCCGATGACTTCTTGCAGAGTGTCGTAAGGCAGGCCAACAGGGGAGAGCAGTTCGTCTCCCGGCAGAAGATTGGCAGACAGGGCAACGGTCAGGGCGTGGGTGCCGCAGGTGATTTGGGGTCGTACCAGCGCTGCCTCTGTGTGAAATACATCGGCGTAGACCTTTTCCAGATTGTCCCGACCCACATCATCGTAGCCGTAACCGGTGGTAGCGGCAAAGCATGCGGCGGAAACCCGATTCTTTTGCATGGCGGCGATGACTTTTGCTTGATTAAGTTCTGCGATTTTGTCGATCTGGGCAAAACGATCCTTTAATCGTTCCAAGGTCTCCTCGCCATATTGATAGACTGCGGGACTGATGCCCATGGAACTGTATAATTCTAATAATTCTTCCATATATTATCCGTCTCTTTCAAAAATTTCGTCTGCTATGTCCCGGAGCAGTTCCGGTCGGGAGATGATCAGTCCTTTGTTTTCTTCGCCAAGGATCAAAAGGGTGTCACCAGGCTGAATATTGAAAAGCTCCCGCGCCTCTTTGGGGATAACGATTTGCCCCCGGTCACCGACCTTTGCAGTACCAAAGACCCGTTTGGAGTTTCCTTTTCCAAGAATATGTTTTCCTCCGGCCATTCACATCCTCCTTTCCTACTTTTCATACTTTTCACACAAAAGTATAATGGAATCCGCCCCGGTTGTCAAGACCGGGGCGGAAAAATCAGTCGTTTCTTCTGCGTCCACCAAACAGCAGGATCAGCCGCAGCAACTGGGCAGCAGATACCGCCACGGCGGCAACATAGGTCATGGCCGCAGCGGTCAGGGTCTTCCGGGCGCCTTTTTGTTCTTCTTCTGTGAGAATTTCCGTATTCCGGATGGTCTCCATTGCCCGTCTGCTGGCGTTAAATTCCACCGGTAGGGTGATCAGTTGAAACACAAGGCTGAGTGCAAATAAGGCAATCCCCAAATACACCAAAGAATAGGAGTAATTTCCGAAAGAACCGAACAAAATACCAAGCAGAATCAAGGGCATCGCCAGTCGGGAACCAATACTGGTCACTGGGATAATGGCAGCGCGAATCTTAATGGGAAAGTATTCCTGCGCGTATTGCACCGCATGTCCTGCTTCATGGCAGGCAACGCCAATGGCGGCAGTGGAAGCACTGTCATAGACGCTGTCAGACAGACGGATCACGTTGGCTTTGGGGTCGTAATGATCGGTGAGGTTTCCGGATACCCGCTGAATCTGCACATCGTATACACCGTTGGCACGCAGCACACGCATTGCCGCATCGTGACCTGTAATGTGCCGGGTGGAAATTTGCTTTGCATATCGGCGGAAGGTGCTGTTGACCCGGGCGCTGGCTAAGAGCGCCAGCAGAAAACAAGGCAGGACAATATAAATGTATGTCCAGTCAAATCCATAATAGTAATAGGGCATAATATTCCTCCTTGAATGTGTTCTTAATTTAGTATACCCTGTTTTACGGAAAAAGCAATAGACGGGATTGCCTTTTTGTGAATGGCTATGTATAATATTGTCAAGAATACTGTCGGGGGTTCTTATGAAACTTTTATACTTCTTGGAAGATATTCGGATGCCGGTACTGAACGAGTTCATGCTGGCAATTACCACTTTTGGCGAGGAAACAGCCTTTCTGGTGATCGCGCTGGTCCTTTTTTGGTGTGTGGATAAGTATTTTGGATACTATACTCTTACCGTCGGTTTTGTGGGCACAATCACCAATCAGTTTTTGAAATTATGGTTCCGGATCCCCAGACCTTGGGTGCAGGATAGCAATTTTACAATATTAGAGCAGGCAAGGGATGCAGCATCCGGATACAGTTTCCCCAGCGGACATACCCAAAGTGCTGTGAGTACATTTGGCAGTATTGCATATACTGTGAAGAATAAGGCTCTGCGCATTGCCGCCATCGCTGTGGCGGTACTGGTGCCTATTTCCAGAATGTATATCGGCGTGCATACGCTTTTGGATGTGGCTGTGTCTATTGTGATTGCGCTGGTGCTGATCTTTGCCCTTCAACCGCTGATTCTGGGCAATCCTCGTAAATATCTGCCGTTCTGCTTGGGCGGTATGCTTGTGCTGGCGGTAGGTTATCTGTGTTTTGTGGAATTCTATCCATTTCCTCAGGACGTGGATAGGGGGAATTATCTTTCCGGTGTTCAAAATGCGTACACCTTGCTTGGATCTCTCTTGGGCCTTGTGGCAGTATACTTTCTTGATGAAAAATGGCTGAAATTCCAAACCAATGCTATTTGGTGGGCGCAGATTTTAAAAGTTGTTATCGGTCTTGTTTTGGTTCTGGCGGTTAAAAGTGGCACCAAAGAAATTTTTAATTTTCTGCTGGGTGAGTATATTGGCAGATCTGTGCGGTATTTTTTCATTGTTCTGACAGCTGGCGTTGTCTGGCCGATGACCTTTGACTGGTTTTCCAAACTTGGTAACAAGGAGTAATGGCGTATGCCCTTTTTGGTCTTTATTCTATTGTCTGTTTTCGCCCTCCTTATGTTCAGTGGACTGATGGTGTTCGTTATGGGCTGCGTCAGAAGAAAAGAACTTAACTGGACGGTGGAGGCGGATATTCAAAAGACGCCTTATGGCAGACACTTTCAAAATATTCTCACAGGACAGGCGTTTCTGGATAAGCATCATGCGCAGGATGTGTATATAACAAGCCAAGACGGCTTGCACCTTCACGCCGTTTATGTGCCGGCGGAAGATCCAAAGGGAACGATCCTGCTGGCCCATGGCTATCGCAGCAATAAGCTGGTGGATTTTGGCTTGGTGTTTGATTTTTATCACCAGCATGGCATGAATCTTTTGGTGCCGGATCAGCGCGCCCACGGGAAAAGCCAAGGTCGGTATATTACCTTCGGTGTGAAGGAAAGCGAGGATATGAAGGCGTGGATTGCCTATCATAATAAAATGTTTGGGCGGTGCCCCATGATCCTCAGCGGACTGTCTATGGGTGCATCTACGATGCTGTATCTTGCAGATGCGGAGCTGCCGGATAATGTAAAGGGCATCATTGCAGATTGCGGATTTACTTCTCCAAAAGAGATTATATCTACTGTGTACCGCAGGGTTGCTCACTTACCGGCAGCGCCTTCTTTGTGGGCAGCGGACTTGTTTGCCCGTATATTTGCAGGGTTCAGTCTGAATGAAAAGAATACCGTGCAGTCTTTAAAAAACAGCAAATTGCCGGTTTTGATGGTTCATGGTGTAGAGGATGTCTTTGTACCTTGTGAAATGACTCAAAGAGGGTATGATGCCTGTACCGGAAAGAAGCAGCTGTTCCTTGTGGAGGGGGCGGATCATGGTGTCAGTTTCTTGGTGGACCGACCTCGGTATACCCAAATCGTTACAGATTTTTTAAAAGAGAATGTGGAGGGCGTATAATGAATTACGCAACCATCAAAAATTGTGATATTGCCAACGGCCCGGGGGTTCGGGTGAGCCTGTTTGTGTCGGGCTGTACCCACCGCTGCAAAGGGTGTTTTAATGAAGTGGCATGGGATTTTGACTATGGCGAACCCTTTACTCAGCAGACAGTGGATACGATTTTAGAGATGTTGGCGCCTGATTATGTGAAGGGAATTACTTTATTGGGCGGTGAGCCTTTTGAACCCCAGAATCAGCCTTCTCTTGTGGATCTGCTGCGAAAGATTAAGGAGAAATACCCCAACAAGTCCATCTGGGCATTCACAGGGTACTTTTTTGACAGAGATCTTTTGTCCGGCAAGCTGGGTATTCCGGAAATCACACAGGAGTTTTTGGGCTATTTGGATGTGTTGGTGGACGGACCATTCGTGCAGGAAAAGAAAGATTTGAGCCTGCGTTTTCGGGGGTCGTCTAATCAAAGAATTATTGATGTGCCTGCGTCCTTGAAAAAAGGAGAGATCGTCCTGTGGGAGGATTGGCAGGGGCACGAAAGGGGAATCCGATAATGAAAACAATTTCTGTAAAAAAATTAAAAAACAATGCGATTTTGCCTACTTATGGTTCTGCGGAGGCTGCTGGCGCAGACCTTTATGCCTGTTTGGATGCGCCGATAACCATTGCGCCGGGAGCATCTGTATTTGTGCCCACGGGACTGGCTATGGAGATTCCCAGGGGTTATGCGGGTCTAATCTATGCCCGCAGCGGTCTTGCCTGCAAGCGGGGATTGGCGCCTGCGAATAAGGTGGGTGTTATTGATAGTGATTACCGGGGTGAGTTCATTGTTGTGCTGCATAACCATGGTGACACACCCCAGCAGATCGATCATGGGGAGCGGATTGCACAGCTGGTGATCTCGCCGGTGTTGACACCGGGATTTGAGGAGGTAACAGAGCTTTCTGATACTCAGCGCTCAGCCGGTGGGTTCGGTTCCACAGGAAAATAAAAGCATCGGGTGCAAAATGAATTGCACCCGATGCTTTTATTTAATAGAACAACAAATCGGAATAGGTGGGGTAAGGCCAGTAGCTCTTATCAGTCAAAGCTTCCAGGATATCTGCCTGCGCCCGGAGCGCTTCCATATCGGTGACGATCACATCGTGGTAGTATGTCACGATATCTTCCTTAATTTCCGGAATATGTACCAAATCCCGCTGCAACCGCTCGCAGCACTGATATAAGGCGTCTGTTCCGGCAGATAATTTCTGGGCGATTTGCATTTCTGCATCGCAGGGGATGCCCAGCTCTTTCTTTGCTTGAATGCCCTTACACAGATCTCTGCTGTAATGCATAGCAGCCGGCAGGATCTGATGAAGCGTCATATCAATACAGGTCTTTGCTTCAATGTTTATAATCTTGCGGTAGGCATCCAAATGGATCTCATATCTGGCGCGGAATTCGTCTGCGGTGTAAATGCCGTGCTTGGTGACCAGATCCATGTTCTTCTGGCAGATGTAAGTAGGCAGACACTTAGCGGTGGAGGGATAATTACTCAGTCCACGTCGCGCAGCCTCTTCCGTCCATGCGGCAGAGTAGTTGTTGCCGTTGAAGAGAATGCGTTGATGTTCCGTAAAGGTGCGGCAGATCAGTTTCTGCAATGCGGCTTCAAAGTCAGTAGCATGTTCCAGTTCATCGGCAAACTTGCTCAGTTCCTCTGCCATGATGGTGTTTAGCGCCACATTGGGACCGGCAATGGATTGAGAAGAGCCCAGCATGCGGAATTCGAACTTATTGCCGGTGAACGCCAAGGGAGAGGTGCGGTTACGGTCAGTGGTGTCCTTGGGTATGGCGGGTAAAACATCCACGCCGATGCGCATAATACTCTTTTCCGGGTCGGTGTAGTTGGTGCCGTTGATAATGGATTCTACAACCGCATTCAGTTCGTCACCCAGGAAAATGGAGATAATCGCAGGAGGCGCTTCGTGGGAGCCAAGACGGTGATCGTTACCTGCGGAGGCAACGGTAGAACGCAGGAAGTCTTGATATTCGTTAACACCCTTGATAAATGCCGCCAGGAAGACTAAGAATTGGGCATTTTGGCGGGGGGTCTTGCCGGGACTGAACAGATTTCTGCCGCTGTCGGTAGCCAAAGACCAGTTGTTATGCTTACCGGAGCCATTGACACCGGCGAAAGGCTTTTCATGAAGAAGACAGACCAGGTTGTGTTTCGCGGCGCATTTTTTCATCACCAGCATGATCAGCTGATTGGCGTCGCATGCGCTGTTGGCGTCGGTGAAGATAGGCGCAATTTCATGCTGACATGGGGCGGTTTCGTTGTGCTTGGTCTTGGACAGAATGCCCAGCCGCCAAAGCTGCTCATCCAGATCCCGCATAAAGTTGGATACACGGGTACGGATGGTGCCAAAGTAGTGGTCATCCAGCTCCTGTCCCTTGGGGGGGAGCGCGCCAAAGAGAGTGCGTCCGGTCAGCCGGAGATCTTCCCGCTTGGCATACAGATCCTTGGGCAGGAGGAAGTACTCTTGTTCTGCGCCTACGCAGGTCACCACACGTCTTGTATCGGTGTCACCAAACAATCGGAGAATCCGCAGTGCTTCCCGTGATACCTCGTCAATGGAACGCAGCAAGGGAGTCTTTTTATCCAGTGCCGCGCCGGTAAAGGAGAAGAAACAGGTGGGGATATAGAGGCTGCCGTCTTTTACAAAGGCAAAAGCGGTAGGATCCCATGCGGTGTATCCCCGGGCTTCAAATGTGGCGCGCAGACCGCCGGAGGGGAAAGAGGATGCGTCGGGTTCACCACGTACCAGCGACTTGCCGGAAAACTCCATGATTACCTTGCCATCTTCGTTGGGAGAGATGAAAGAATCGTGTTTTTCTGCGGTGATGCCGGTCATAGGTTGGAACCAGTGTGTATAGTGGGTAGCACCCTTTTCAATGGCCCAGTCCTTCATTGCTTCTGCGATTTCGTTGGCAACTTGCAGTTCCAGTGGGGTGCTGTTTTGGATGCACTCCTTCCACGATGTGAAAATTTCCGGGCGAAGGCGCTGTTTCATGACGCTTTCGTTGAATACATCGCTGCCAAAAATTTCCGGTACATTTAGAATAGGGCTCATTTTGATACTTCCTTTCAAAATGAAATGATGGGGAGAAGTATTATCATAGTACTTTATACTAAATTTTATTCTATATGACAATAAAAAGCAAGGGATAATTATGCATAAATTTCATTTTTTCGTCGAAACGACCTTGGTAAATCACCACAAATTCTGTTGAATATTCCCTTGCAATTACAGGTTGGTGCGTGTATAGTATATAAAGACAATACAGATTATGGAAAGAGGGATAAAAAATGTCCTATACATCTATGAATAAGGAAGCTTTGCAGGCGGAGTACAATGCAGTGAGGGCGCATTTTGACGATTGCAAGGCGCAGAATTTGAAACTCAATATGGCGCGGGGTAAACCCGGCGCAGGTCAGCTGGATATTGTCAATGATATGCTGGGCTGTTTTGTGGATCCTGCCGAGTGTTTTACAGATGGCATCGACGCCAGAAACTATGGTGAGTTGGCAGGACTTCCTGTGGCAAGAGCCTTTTGGGCGGATGTGCTGGGCTGCAAGCCGGAACAGACTTTCTTGGGCGGCACATCCAGTCTGAATCTGATGTTTGATGTAATCTCCCGCGCTTTCTCTCACGGACTTCTCCACAGTCCCAGACCGTGGAGCCGTGAGGAGACGGTTAAATTCCTGTGTCCCAGTCCCGGTTATGATCGGCATTTCAGAGTAACGGAGTTTTTCGGCGCGCAGTTGATCACTGTGCCTATGACCGCTACCGGTCCGGATATGGATTTGGTAGAGGAACTGGTGAAGGATCCCCAGGTAAAGGGTATTTGGTGTGTGCCTAAGTATTCCAATCCCGACGGCATTATCTATTCCGATGAAACTGTGCGGCGTTTCGCCAATCTGAAACCTGCGGCGCCGGACTTTACAATCATGTGGGACAATGCTTACTGCGTCCATGAATTTGAAGGGGAATTTGTACCCTTCCCGGACATTATCTCCCTGTGTGAAGAAGCAGGAAATCCCCACATGGTTTATGAGTTTGCTTCTACCTCTAAGATTACCTTCCCCGGCGCCGGCATCTCTGTTTTGGCATCGTCTGAGGCGAATATTGCGTATATTACCAAGCTTTTTGGTGTGCAGATGATCTCACATGACAAGATCAATCAGCTTCGCCATGTGAAGTACTTAAAGAATAAAGCCAATACTTTGGCGCTGATGAAGCGGCACGCCGGCATTCTTGCACCTAAGTTCCAGGTGGTTGCCGAAATGCTGGATCAGCAGATCGCACCCTGCGGTTTTGCAAACTGGAATCGTCCCAAAGGCGGTTATTTCGTGAGTCTGAACACCATGCCCGGTACGGCAAAGCGCGCGCTTGCGCTGTGTAAGGCGGCGGGTGTGGTGATGACCGATGCCGGTGCGACATTCCCTTACGGCAAGGATCCGCAGGACAGCAATATCCGCATCGCTCCCAGTCTTCCTCCGGTGGAGGAGCTGCGGAAGGCCATGGATGTATTTTGCACGTGCTTGAAATTGGCTGCTTTGGAAAAGCTTTTGGGTGTGTATTAAGATAGAAGTGCAGGCATTTCCTAATGTCTGCACTTCTTGTGATTTTTGCCGGTATGGCAGGCAGCGTAAATATTACTTGACAAACTATCCGCTATTGAATATGATTTTTATGTATGATTTTTTGACTCCGGAGGACGCATAGTATGATTACGCCCAATGGCTTATTTGCAGATGTGCCGGAATACCAGTGGAATGACTGGACCTGGCAGGCAAAAAACCGCATTACTACACTGGAAGAACTGAAAAAATATCTGACATTGACACCGGAAGAGGAGCAAGGGATTGAAAAATGCCTTGCGACCTTCCGTATGGCAGTGACACCATATTATCTGTCTCTTATTGATCTGAATGATCCCCTTGATCCGATTCGTAAGCAGGCGATTCCCTCTGCTGAGGAATTGTATTTTGCGCCGGAGGAGTCTGCTGATTCTCTCCACGAGGACACAGATTCTCCTGTGAAGGGTCTTACCCATCGGTATCCGGACAGAGTGCTGTTCTTGTTAACGGACCGTTGCGCTTCTTATTGTCGGCACTGCACCCGTCGCCGTCTTGTGGGTCAGACGGATAATTCTATGCCGAAGGAACAGATTGATGCTTGTATTGACTATATCCGTCAGCACACGGAAGTGCGTGACGTTCTTCTTTCCGGCGGCGATGTATTTATGCAGAGCGATGAGATGCTGGAATATGTAATTTCCGCGTTGCGAAAGATCCCCCATGTGGAGATCATCCGATTGGGAACCCGCACACCTGTGGTTATGCCCCAGCGAATTACCCAGGACTTGTGTGACATGCTGAAAAAATACCATCCCATTTGGGTGAACGTCCATTTTAACCACCCCAATGAGATCACACCGGATGCCACAGCTGCTTGCGCTCGTCTTGCCGATGCCGGTATTCCGTTGGGTAATCAGAGTGTGTTGATGGCTGGGATCAATGACTGCGTCCACATAATGCAGAAGCTGGTCAATGATTTGGTGAAGATCCGGGTGCGTCCCTATTATATCTATGCCTGCGATTTGAGCTTGGGTCTGTCCCATTTCCGCACACCGGTCAGCAAGGGAATTGAGATTGTTGAGGGGCTTCGAGGTCATACCAGCGGTTTTTGTGTGCCTACCTTTGTGGTGGATGCGCCCGGCGGTGGCGGCAAGGTTCCGGTCATGCCTAATTATGTGCTGAGCCAGACCCCCAGAAAGGTAATTTTGCGAAATTTCGAGGGTGTGATCACAACATATACCGAACCGGAACACTATGAATTCAATTGTAATTGTCCGGTGTGCCGCGGCGAGGCGGAGAATCGTCTCAACGGTGTTGCCGGTTTGGAGCAGGGAAAGGCGTTGAGCTTTGAGCCTACGGATCTTCCCAGAAAGAAACGATTTAACAGAGAATAAATGTTAAGAGCCGTTCTGTTGAACGGCTCTTAACATTTATTTTTTTGGCTTGTTTTTGATAAAATCAAGGGTTGCTTGGAAGGATTCTTTGGCAATGGTGTGGGGGAGATGGGATTCAATGACTGCATTCTTTTGCAGCATGATATTTTCCAGAATGCTTTCTGCAAACCAAGGATTTTTAACAAACAATGGGCCAAGACAGTTGGTATAAATCAGATTTTTCCAACGGGCGCCCTCTGTACCTGTGTTGTTGTTACCCATTCCGTAAAGTGTGGTGGCAAGCGGATTTCTGGCGTCCACATCTGCCATTTGAATCTGTGAACCGGCAAGTTCCTGATTTGTATCGTTGATCCGAATGTGCAGATCGTCGCCCCACACATACTGTCTTTCTTTTGCACTCATGTCCAGATATCCCAGACCGTTGAGGGTGCTGCCGTCCTCCCGGAGGATGGAATTACCAAACATCAGTCCGGATGTTCCCAGCGCCAGCAGATAACCGCCCTGTTCCAAGTAATTGCGAAGATCGTTTGTTTGTAACGCTGGAATGATGTGATAGAAGCTGGCAATCTCACCGGGCAGGAAGATCATCAGATCCAGCTTCTCAAAGGGAATGGGATCGTCAAAATCTTCGATACGCAGGATCTCTACTTCAATGCCCATCTGTTTGCCAATGGCTGCCAGGGCCTGTACACTTCCGCGCTCGCCGTGGAGATTCAGAAGGTTTGGGTACATCCAACCGACAGTAATTTTATCCATTGGTTGCGCCTCCTTCCTTGAAATAATCCTTGATCTGGCGCGCATGATAGGTGTTTGTTAGGATATAGATCACATCCGCATTAATTTCGTCAAGCTTCTTAAATACAGTTGATGGATCGTTGGTGTCGAAGATCGTGACGCAATCCTCAGCTGCACCAGCCAGGATCATACGGCTGGCAATATCGCCTGCAACGGTGGCAGAGAATGCCACATAGTGCTCCACATTGCTTGCAACTACCGGGCTGAAATCGCAATCAAAGAAGTAAAAACTGCCGCTGTAATGGGGATAGAAGTCTGTAACGCAGTACATTCCCACAAATACCGCTTTTTTTCTTTTATCAGCGGAAATGATATCCAATTGCGATTGCAATGCCTCGGGATTTTCCTGCTTGCCTCGCAGATAATGGATCTGCTTACCTTTGTATAAGATTACATCTTCGTGGGATGCAGGATTTGTAAAGGAAGCAAAGCCATTTTGAATCTCACGGTCTGCTAGACCGATTTTGCGGCAGATGGCAATGCACATGGCAAAATTGTAAATATAGAAGGGATTCCCGTAAGGGACATTCCATCGGGTGTCGCTGCAAAGGAATGACCTTCTGTCAAAATCAAGTTCTGTAATGGATACATCTACAACCTTTTTAGATGCATAATCACACTTTTTGCAGGAAAAAGCGCCAATATTTGCAAGATTATAGTATTCATAAGCAATGGGGTGACCGCATTTGGGGCAGGGGAGCGTGACGGTGTAGAAATCATCGCGGATATAGCTTTTGTCGTTGCGTTCCACATGAAAATACACGTTGTTTTTCGTGCAATCTTCCAGACTGCGGCTGCGGGGCTCCTCATTGTTGA
>JBGVON010000035.1:0-4314 GCA_045126495.1 Faecousia sp. | reverse complement strand
CGCTTTGGCAACTTCTTTGACTTCGGCATCCAGTATTCTCTTACCATCAACGATTTTACCCGGGCGCAGTATCATACCGACTTTGCCCTGATCGGTTTCTGGAACTTCTTATTTGCCTTCCCCAAGGTAGAGCCGAATTTCCCCTTTGTGCTGTCCAACTTCTCCGACCTTTCCGTCAACGGCTATTATTTCATCGCAAATTACAATGCTGTCGGTATCCTTTGGAGAGCGCTTCCTGTATTTGGCTACCTGGGTGCAATCAAGGCATATAAGGCACTTGAAAAGCAAAACAAAATCAAGGCCATTCTTTTGATTGGCAGCTGCTGTATCCTTGCGCCACTGATTATCATCTTCTCCATATGGGAAAGCGGCTACGGTGTGCGCTACTGCGCGGACTTTACCTGGCAGCTTATCATCGGCGGTATGTGCATTGCCTTTTACAACTACCTGCGGGAAACAGATGATCCACTGAAGGCAGACCGCTGCCATATGACGGTGAATTTCTTTGCGGTCAGCGCAGTACTGGCCGTAATTGTAAACTTTGCTTTGATCTACGATTATCTTCCCTTGGAAAACCTGCAGCGCAGCTCCCATTATGCTATGGAGCGCATTTTTGAATTCTGGAAATAAAGGGGTTATTTTATGACTTTGTTTCTTGTCATTCCCTGCTATAACGAGCAGGAGGTCTTACCGGAAACGGCAAAACGCTTAAGAGAAAAAATGGCGCAGCTATGTGACAGCGGAAAAATCAGCACCCGCAGTTGTGTCTGTTTTGTAGATGACGGCTCAAAGGATGATACCTGGCAGATCATCGAACAGCTGCACCGGCAAGAGGGGCTGTTTCGCGGTATCAAGCTATCCCACAATCAGGGACATCAAAATGCCTTGCTGGCAGGTCTTATGACCGTAAAGGATGAATGTGATGCTGCCATCAGTATGGATGCAGACCTGCAGGACGATATTAACGCCATCGATCAAATGGTGGATGCCTACCTTACCGGTAACGATATCGTCTACGGCATACGCAGTGACCGGAAAAAGGATTCCGCCTTTAAGCGGGGTACAGCGCAGCTATTTTATAAGCTGATGCGGCATATGGGCGCAGACATCGTGTATAACCACGCAGATTACCGCTTAATGAGCCGCCGGGCATTGGATGGTCTTAGCCAGTTTAAGGAAGTCAATCTGTTCCTGCGGGGCATCGTGCCTATGATCGGCTTCAAAAGCATGCAGGTATATTACAGCCGTGGCGAGCGTTTTGCGGGAAAGACAAAGTATCCTCTAAAAAAGATGATATCCTTTGCCTTTGAAGGTGTTTCTTCCCTGTCGATCCGCCCGGTGCGTATGATCAGCACCGTTGGCGCAGTAATGTTTTTAATCAGTATTGGCATTCTGGTCTATTCCCTTGTCCAGCACTTTTTAGGCGCTACCGTTCAGGGCTGGACCTCTCTGGCCGTTTCCATGTGGGCAATCGGCGGCTTACAACTGCTTGCCATCGGCATTATCGGCGAATATATCGGCAAGATCTATTTGGAAAGCAAGCAGCGTCCCCGCTTCCTTGTGGAAGAATACTTGAAATAATATTTAGGTAGCAATATGCAACCCATTGAAATCGTTGCCCAAGCCGTCGGCATTGTGGCCATGGCCTTTAACATTGTGTCCTATCAGTGCAAAAAGCAAAGCACGGTCACGCCCTGCAGCTGTTCGGCGGCGCGCTTTTCGCAACCAACTACCTGCTTTGGGCGCTACCATTAGCGGTGTCCTCAACCTGATCGCCGTTGTCCGTACTGTCGTCTTTCTTTTTAAAGATAAGCTTAGGACCGACCGGCTCATTTGGTTCATCCCCTTTTTGGCATCCTACATCACCGTGTACATCCTGAACTTCACCCTGTTTGGTGTAGCGCCCACACCCTTCAATTTTATTATTGAACTGCTTCCCGTTGTGGGTATGACTGCCCTGAACATCGGCTTCCGGCTGAAAAACGCATCCGATGTACGCATCTGCGGTCTGATCAGCTCCCCCGCCTGGCTGACCTATAATATCGTTGCCGGCTCCTGGGGCGGTATTCTTTGCGAAATATTCACGCTGATCTCTATTTTCATCGGTATGTTAAGACACGATAAAAAGGTTTAAAAAACGAAAAGCGCAGGTTATTGAAGTGAACCCCAAAATTTAGACAAAAATTTAATATTAACTTGCTTGTGAATGAGTTCGGTATTGCACCGGACTCATTCCTTTTAATTTTAGAGATATTCGGTCGTTATTGTAATAATAGATGTAATCATTCAATGCCTGAATAAAGTCTTCTACACTCTCAAATTGTTCGCCATAGAACATCTCAACTTTTAGCCTGCCAAAGAAATTCTCCATAGCTCCATTATCCATGCAGTTGCCTTTCCTGGACATGCTCTGGGTAATGTTGCGTTCAGCCAGTAATCGTTGGTATTCTGCGTGTTGGTACTGCCAGCCTTGATCTGAATGAAATACAGGTCTTGCTGTATCAGGCAACTTAGCAAACAGACCGGTGAGCATATCTCTAACTTGTTGGAGATTTGGACTTAGAGATATAGAGTAAGACACAATTTCTCGGTTAAACAAATCCAATACCGGTGAGAGATAAACTTTCTCGTTGCAAACCTTGAATTCAGTTACGTCTGTGGTCAGCTTCTCAAAGGGTTTCTCTGCGGTGAATTCTCGTTTCAGAATGTTATCCGCAACTTTGCCAACTTCGCCCTTATAGGAATGGTACTTTCCGCTTTTACTTTGTTTTCCTCTTAAATTAAGGCTTTTCATTAACTTTAATACGGTTTTGTGGTTTATAGAATAACCATTCTGTTTGAGTTGTTCTGTAATTCTACGGTATCCGTAAATACCCTTGTTCTTATCAAAAATCTCTACAATATCTGCTTTCTCACTTGCATACTTATCCTTATCCTTTTGCTTTATGTGGTAATAGTATGTGCTTCTTGCAATACCGGATAGCTTTAACAAGTCCTTCAGCGGGTATTTTTGCCTTAGTTCGTTGATTATTTTTGATTTCTCGCATTCTCTCGCTCTTCCCGCTCTCGAACTAAGGCATCCAATTTTTTTAAGTATTCAATCTCCATACGAAGACGCTGGTTTTCGGCAATAAGATCTTCTTCAACCTTTGGATCCAGCTTCGGTGGTCTGCCTTTCTTTGCGCCACTGGCAGCACAAGCTCTGCCTCGTCTTTCTTTCATAAGGCCCTCAGCTCCTTCTTCCAGGAATATGCGCTCCCACCTGCGTAACATATTCCTGGCACCACCAGTCTGGATACCTCCTAATTGGTACTTTCTGATGGTTTCGTTATAGCCAAGCCGGTGTTCTCGCATGTCTATTATAACACCTATTTTGAATTCTGCACTATACTTTCTTTGTTGTTGTCCTTTTTTAGCCATAAAAATACACACCCCAAAAGTGTCTAACTTTTGGGGTGCATATCAATCGCAGCGGCTTTTCCTTTTTATTCCTGATTGCGTTTTTTCATCAGTTGGCGCATACGCAGGGCGTGATCCAGTTCCCGCTTGCGGATACGCAGGCTCTTTGGGGTGCATTCCAGCAGCTCATCGTCTGCCAAAAACTCCAGGCACTGCTCCAAGGAGAAGATCTTGGGGCTTACCAGCCGGAGGGCTTCATCAGAGCCGGAGGCGCGCATATTGGTCAGCTGCTTTTTCTTGCAGACGTTAACAGTCATATCCTCGTTGCGGCTGCAGATGCCAACCACCATACCGGCGTATACCGGCGTACCTGCGCCAATGAACAGCGCGCCACGCTCCTGGGCATTGAATAGGCCATAGGAGCAGGCATCGCCGGTTTCAAAGGCGATCAGAGAGCCGGTGAGGCGGCGCTCAATTTCACCCTTTATAGGCGCGTAGGTTTCCAGCACGGAGGACATAATGCCCTCGCCGCGGGTATCGGTGAGGAACTCGTTCCGGTAGCCAAACAGACCTCTGGAGGGAACTAAGAACTCCAGGCGGTAGCGGTTGCCCATGGGGGTCATGGACAGCAGGTCACCCTTGCGGCGGCCCATCTTTTCAATCACAGAACCCATACTCTCTTCGGGAACGTCAGCCACCATTCGCTCGATAGGCTCGCACAGCTTACCGTCGATTTCTTTGGTAAGAACTCTGGGGGTGGAAACGGAGAATTCGTAGCCTTCCCGGCGCATGGTCTCCATCAGGATGGAAAGGTGCATTTCGCCACGGCCGGCAACATTGAAGGCATCCGTACCCTGCTCGGTAACGTGCAGAGATACGTCTTTGAGAAGCTCCTTTTCCAGCCGGTCACGGAGA
>JBGVON010000034.1:0-20141 GCA_045126495.1 Faecousia sp. | reverse complement strand
GCCCACAGACTTCATTGCCAGGTGGATCTTGGCCAGATTCTCATCGGTCACGTTCAGGTTAAAGGCCACAGCCTGGCCGGGAGCCAGATACAGCTCGTTGTTGGGGCCGAAGTTCTTGTAGTCCTCGATGGTGTAGGTGATGTTTTTGTTTTCGTCCTGAGTATTGTCGATGAAGACAATGCCGCTTCCCGTTTCACCATTTCTGCTGTCAAAATCATTTCTGGAAATCAGCAGATTTCTCAGCTCGAAGTACTCAGGCCAGCCTTCGCCGTCGTCCTTGTAGGCATTCTTGATCACATCGCTGTTTGCGCCATCGTTGGCGGGGTCGTAAATGCGGATGGCATCCAGGTAGAAATCAAATTCGCTCTTGGTGCCATTTTCCTCTCTGTGATCCATGCCCTCCATGTAATAAACCGCAATGATGACCGTATAACGCTTGTACTCCAGGCCGCTTACCTTCATGACAGGCACCTGATACAGCGCATCGGAGGCATTCTGGTCCACAATCCAGGTCATTTCCACGCCTTCAACCCGGTCGCCTTCCTGGGGGTTCTCGGGGAAGTTGGGCTTGCTTTCCTTGGTGGCTTTGCTTTCCACCGCGGAAACCCGCGCCCAATGGCCATCGGGGTGCGCGGCAGTGACATCCCACTCGTAGATCACATCGCACAGCACGTACTTATAGCCATAGTAGGTGTCCACCATGAACATCTGGGAGTCCGCGTTATACTGATCCTTCTCAAACGCGTCCGCGTCATAGACGTTCACGCTGATGGTGCCGGTGGTGTTGTTGGTCAGGGAGATCACATCGAAGCCGGTGCCCCAGAAGGTGAACTGTGCCTCGCCGAAGACCTCGTTATTGGCCGTGAACTTCATGGCAGAGCCCATGGAGTAGGTTGCCATTTCGGTATAAGCGCCGTCGTAGCCGTAGATGTTGTCAGCATCGTTGGCAGAGAGACTGCCGGGACGATCCTGCGCCTGTTCTCCGGTTGCCGCTTCCGCTGCGGGCTTCCACTGATTGTCGGGATCTCTATTCAGACTGAAGTCGCTTGCGTTCCAGGCCGTATATCTGACGAAGCTGTCCTCGTAGTAGATGGTGGTCGCGGGGATGACGGTAACGGTATTGTAGTAGTAACCCTTGGCGCCGACATTTCCCTGATAATTCATGGCATAGTAGAACACTTCCTCGTCCTTCATCTGCATGGAATTCAGGGTATAGACGACCTCACCATTTTCAACCTTCGCGGTACCGTATTTCAGGCCGCTATTCAGCGCATTGCCAAAACCAGTTTCCAGAGACTGGTTGGAGCTGTTCTTGGGCTTGAGATTTGCAGGCGCAGTCAGACCGATACCGGCCAGTGTGCCGGGGGTGCCGAACTGCTTGTCATTGGCCAGAACATCGATCTCCACCGGCAGACCGTAGTCAACAACCACGGTGTCGGGTACGCATTCGGTCAGTGCCACCAGTGCGAACCAGACGGTGGTATCGGTGAGGTCATATTCGGAGTCTGTAACGGATTTTGACCTGCTTGCAGTATCGGGGCTGTAGCCGGTGATATAGGTGGTGCGATCCGCCGTGGCGCTTGCTTCGCCTGTGATAGTCCATTTACCGCCCTGCCCAGACCATGGGCGCGGTTTGTATTTGACACCGCCGGGGACGTACAGCGCGTAACCCTCGGGGATGCTGGCAAGGATTTGGGAATTCAGGGAAGAGACAGTTGCGGTGGTGTTGAGATCAAAGGTCTTGTACTGGGTCTTGCCGACCACTTTTACTCGCTTGTTGAAGTTGTCGGGCTTGTTGGTGACAGTCGCACCTGTGTCTTCATTTGTGATAATCTTGCCATTCTCATCCACCAGGTAGAAGCCGTAGCTGACCTTTGCGTTCTCCCAGGAGAACTTGGGAGAGACGGTGTCCTTGGTGCAGTCTTTGCCCAGGTAGTTCTTGTAGTACAGCTTGGCGCTCTTATTGGTGTTGTAAGTACCGGCGTCTACTGCAATGTTATCACCGTTGTTATCCAGAGCATCTTCCAGATACACATAGTAATTCAGAGCGAATTCCTTTTCTTTCACCAGAGTGGTGGTGATGTAGAAGAAGGTTTCGGGTTTCAGGGTGATGGTCTTGCCGTAGTATTTGATGGTCTGGGACTTGGTCTTGGAGGTATTGTAGTAGACATACTTACCCTCCAGAAGACCGCCCATCTTCATTCTGATAGTCTTGCGGGTGTAGGTTCCGTCCTCGTTGAGAAGATCCTGGTAGACGGTCATGGAGGTGCCATCGGCAACATTCCGATAGTCGCCGCCAAAGGTGATTCTCTCCAGAACCTTCTCGGGTTCGGTGTTGCGGAGGATACCGGTGACGGTATAGTCCCGGACCTCGATGGCGGGGACAAGATCAGTTTCGCCGTCGTCCATCTTTACGGTGGTGCCATCGGACTTGAGAATCTTGTCGGACATGTACAGGTCGTACTCTTCGCCCATGGTATCCAGGAAGTAGGACTGGGTAGCAGCCTGATCGACGGTGGTAGCGATCTGCTGGAAAGTGGTTTTCAGCTGTGCCGCGTTGTTCACATTGTGGTAATTGGTCTCGGGGTCACTGGAAATGTTCTTCAGAACATGCTCCATGCTGCTATGCCAAATGTTGGAGTCATTACCGACAATACCCAGCGCGATGGTATGAACCTGTGCGCCCAGACCGGGCAGATAACCCATATACTGTTCACCGCCGGCACTGGTCTTCAGCTTCTGGATGACGCCTTCCAGACCCTCGTCGCTCTTACGGATGACTTTGTAGGTCTTGCCGGGGTCACCCTTAATGGCTTCTGCCATCCAGTGCTTGCCCGCAGTGGTCTTACCGGTGGTATCACCGTAATAGAAATGCTGGAAGGTTTTGTCAAGACCGGTCATGTGATCCAGTGCAGCCTGATTCATATTGCCCTGCAGCCAGTAGTTCCAGTATTTATTATCCGCATGGGACATCCAATAGTTATACTGGAAGGGGCAGCCGTCGGACAGGAAGATGACGACCAGCTCACGGTCACCGCGATCGTTCTGTTCATTGTATTCCTTGATTCTGTAACCCAGCTGGTAGATCGCATCCATGGCAAAGTCATAGTTGGTACCGCCATGCAGAGGCAGTCTTTCCGAGTTCGCCCAGGTATCGCTCAAGTCTCTAACATCCACGAAGGCACTGGCGGTCAGATTGTTGACACCGCCGGTACCGGTTCTGGCACCGTGGGAATTCGCCACGTTCATGTAGCCAACCTTGTCATAGTGCAGCTTGCTGTTGCCCTTGTTATCAGGGTCACGAACCCAGGCATCTTCGTCCAGAGCGTAGTAGCCGCCCCAGCCCTTGGTTGCGTATGTTTTTCCATCCTTGGGTGTCTTATAGCCGTTGAAGTCAGCGATGGCAATTTTGGTAGTATCGCCCAAAACACCGGCCTTGATATCCGCCTTAAGGGTTTTGATCAGTTCATTGATAGCGTTATAAGTAGCCTGGTCACGGGTAATACCGTCTTCGGTTTTGCCTGCGCTCATGGAACTGGAGGTATCCACCATAACGATGACATCGATACCGCTGACCATCGGCATGCCGGTGGCGGACAGTTCTACATTGGCGGCGCCGGTCTTGGCAAACTCTACACCCTCGCCTTCCTTCTCAACCTTTACGGAACCGGGGTTGGGATATCCGGGATGGTTTTTGTTCCGGACTACCAGGGTGTAACCGGAAACGGTAAAACCGTCGTAGACAATGGACAGGTTTGTCTTTCTGCCGGTTGTGCCGGTAGAAACCGCCTGGCCGTCAGAGGTTTTCAGCATACCGACAGTGACAGGAACCTCAACGACGGCACCGTTGTCATAGGTAACGGTGAGGATGGAGCCGGTCTTGGTATTACTGCCGCTGTGCTGGAATACCTCGCCGCTGTCAGGGGAGACAACAGCGCTTACTACCTGTGCCTTCGTCACATGGATTTTGATAGTACCGAGGGTATAACCGTTATAGTTGACATAGGCAATATACTCGCCTGCTGTGGTGGGATCCGCTGTGCTGGACAGGGTGTAGCCGGTTGTAGCCTTTCCGTTCACCTTGACTGTCAGGTCGGACATAATTTCCGCTTTCAGCTTGTCCCAGCTTGCGTACTGGCCGGTAACCAGCGTGTATTCGGTGGGGCCTTCTGCCACCGCTTTGTCGTAACCGCTAATGTAGTCAGTAAAGCGCTTGAAGATATAGGTGGGGCCCTTGTCACCAGTGGGGGCATCGCTTCCGCCTGCAGACCAGGCGTTTTTACCGGCTTCCCTAAGCACATAATACCGGTTGGCAACCTTACTCAATTCATTGTGGGAATGGACGTACAGGCCGGAGGATTTTCCTTCATGATTACCCTCGGTACGGGTCTTGTTATCGTAGCCCCAATACATCTTGGTATCATTTGCTTGTTTCTCACTGGTGGTTCTCAAACCCTTTGAACCAGCGACCAGCACGAAGCCGCTGCCATCGTCGGTCATTTGCAGATAGCGTTTGTTGTTGCGATTCTTCAGGGAACCAACCGTGCCGTTTTCACTCTCCGCATAACCTTCCCATTCCCATTCAAACTCGGTGGCAGTTACGCCGCTGGGCATGGTAATGTAATAGCCCCTGTCATCCTTTTTGATGTCTGCAGTTGTCTCTCCTACGCTGGCCTTATTGGTCTCAGCGAGACCCAGAATCTTTTTTCCGTCAGCGGCGCTTTCACCGTAGTTGGAAATCACAAAGAACTGGCCTTCTTTAAAGCTATTGACCCGATAGTACCGGGTGCCGAATTTCGGTATCTGTACGGTCTCGCCCATATTGGTGCTGCTGACAGGCTCAATGACAGTACTCTTGAAGCTGGTATTCAGATAGGCATTCATTTCTTCCGCTGTGACACCGTAGGTATCGTGGGTTTCGGTGACCGTTCCTGTGGACTCAACGAAGGAAGCCAGCTTGCCCTGAGCCTTCAGCGCCAGCAGACCGTGGTAGCAGTAACGCTTGATTTCCACTTTATCGCCGGTGATTGCAAACACAGCCATAGAGGGGGTAGAACCACCGGAGTTGGCATTGGCTGTGTAGCTCAGATAGCCACAGTTCATGTAGGTGAAGTTCAGCGTAAGCTTAGAGGGCTTGGCATCAACGTCGCTGGTTTTCGCAATAAAGATCGTATCGCCGCGGCCCAAATAGGCTGCGCCGCCGCCGATGTAGCTATCGGAGGGTGCAGAGTGGTTGTGACCGAACAGATAAATGATGTTCAGTCCGGCTGCGCCTGCCTCGTTGATCACATTGAAAATATATTCGGCGTTTTTTGCATCCTCATAGGTTCTGGTTCGGTAGGAATAGTGCAGAGGGATGTGCGCAGCGATGAAGATAGGCTTGGTATAGCCTTCTTTGATCTTCTCGTTGAAGTATTTCTTCATCTCTGCGGCTTCTTCCTTAATCTTCTTCACATCACCGGCCATATTACCGTCTGTGGTCCAGCCGTAGTCGTTGTTGTTCAGAACATAGACACCGTAAGCACCGCTTGCGGGATCGTTCGCGCCACCCTTACTCAGACCATGTTCGGTGGTTGCGTAGACATCATGGTTACCCTGAGCAAAGATCCAGTGCACGTTGCTTTCCTTCACGCCCAGAGTACCTGTTGTCAAGGATTTCAGCTGGTCGATACCTCTCTTGACATCAGACTTGTTGTTGGCAATGTTGGAACTCCGGCCGTAACGGGTATAGTCACCGCAGAACAGCGCACCGTCGGGCTTGATGCCGCAGGATGCCAGCTCGTTCAGAATCTTTTTGGTAACAACACCGCGAGCAGTACCTGTATTGGCTTCTTTGTCATCGGATTCGTGACCCTGATAGTCAGAACCCGCGATGACGTAGATGGTTTTCTCGCCGGTTGCGGCCATGAGCTCCACGGGGGCTTCGGTAGCCTCCGGCTCGGTTGCGTCGGAAGCTGCCGTGTCGCCATCAGCATCCTCGATGGAATCGGGCAGCGTGACTGCAGGCACTTCCCCGGTAGTCGGGGGCACGGTTTCCGTAATCGCTTTGATATAGCTCTTGAGCTGTGCCAGCTTTTCCCCGTTGGCTTCGTCTTCCGCCAGGAACTCCAGGATATACTCCTGGCATTCCTCGGGCAGCTCCTGCCACTTGGCGCAGATATCCTCGGCGGATTCTTCGCAGAATGCCTCCAGGAACACCCGCAGGGCGCAGCTCGCCTCATGCATGCTCAGTTTCGTTTCCTCACTGCCGCAGTCACACTCAGGCAGAGCCCATTCCTGAGCGGGAGCAGTAGACTCCACTACAGCCGCAGGCTCTGTTGCTTCCGTTGCATATGCCGGTGTCAGCATAGACGGAATCAGCATTGCCGCGCACAGCAGTAATGCCATAAACCGTTGGCATAACGAATAACCATATTTTCTCATAACAATCCTTCTCCTTATATATTGCATTATCCATTCCAAATAAAAACGAGGTGTCTTTCCCCCGCAAACCGGGCAACCACATTTCTGCGCCCCGGTTCGGAAGCAGATGACCGCTTTCCATTCGTGGCAGTCACTGCATCGCCACCATACGGAGCGGTGGCTTCCAGGCATAACCTTCTCAGACCCCAGTTCTCCGTTTTTTCAGCAGACCATTGTTTTGCAAGGTAGGGATATACCGATACCAGATCCATCCCTGGCGGTATCCGTTTCCCCGCACAGTAAGGACACCCTGTTCCCCGTTTGGCACGCTCATAAGGCGCACTTGTCCATTCATGCCCCTGCGTGCAGCGCCACCATACCTTTTCCTGACTTCCGCTGGTAACCTTATCCGGAGTCAGATCTCCGTTCTTTACAACGTACCATTGCGCAAGCAGGTCCCGACGGTCGTAGTGGTTGCGATATTCTGTTATGGATTCGCTCATACGGTATCACATCCTCCATTTGCCCACTCAACTCGCCGCATAATCCGCATTATTTGGCGCACGGGATTGGCTGCTCACCAAATTACATAATTTTACATGTAAAAGTATACATCCATGTTCCTAAAAAATCAAGCAGTATCGAACAGAAAAATAGAAATTCGGAAAAACTAAATAAGGAAGCGCAACGCAAATGTACCCTCATAAGGTTGTTTGTTGAAAACGAAACGTGAGGGTGTTCTTGCCATGCCGAAAAATATGGTTTTTGATTCTCTGGACAGGATAACTCAATGAAAAATTGCCACATAATGCAGATTATATGGTTTTTCTTTTTGCCTATATCACAAGCCCCAGGCGCTCGATTTTCCGGCGATGCTCCACGCCGGTGGTCATGATATAGCTCCGGGTAGTATTGATGCTGCTTCGGTCAAGGGATTTTCCGCTTTTGCCCGCAAAGATCGCCCCAGCGGTGATATGCTTCCGCTTCGCATAATTTAACAAGAGTTTCTTCAACTTGCCCGGAACGAGAATCGTCCGGGTTTTGCTTTTGCAGTTCACTGTTATTTCGCCAAACCGCAAGGAAACATTTTACAATATGTTTCTGGACTACCCCCACAATCTAACCCCAGAGCAAAAAGAAGTCTTGGATAAGGAAGCTAATCCTTGCAAAGATGCGGGTTTTCAATGGAAGTTCTTCAACCTTATATCGTTCATTTACAGCGCAGGACGGATACAGGGCATCCGGGAGGAACGGGCAAAGAAAAACGCATAATCCGTTGAATTTTTTAGCTAGTTGAATTAAAGTTGAACTTTTCCGAAATCCCATTATATATTTTTATCTAAAAATAAGAAAAACCACCGTTTTTGTAGTAAAAACAGCGGTTTTTATGGTTTCGGAGGCAGGACTCGAACCTACGACCTCCGGGTTATGAGCTGCTAAAATCGGTATTTTCCATTGCGGTGCAACGACTTTTAGCCCTTTTTCACGGAAAACCCGGAGGCCGTAGTCCGTTACGAACTACCTTGTCCACCCTGTGCTGTCCCCGTATGGGTCAGCGTATGGGTCAAGATGTTTTCTACTGTCAGATAGCATCATAGGATACTTTCTGGCAGTAGCTAATAATACGAAGTAATCAAATGAAACCTATTCCAACGCTTCCTCTGTGTTGGGCGAATGGCGCTGCGTCACTTGATCAAATCCAGAACCTGCTGAATTGTTTTCTTTCCGAAAAACACGCTTTGGTCATTTACCACCATGCACGGCACACTCATGACCCTGTATTGGTTCTTCAGCTCCTCAAAATGGCGGATATCATACACATGGGCCGTCACATTGGGGTTCTCCGCGGCAATCCGCTGAGCAGCGACCACCAAATCCGGACACATGGTACAGGACAATGTGACCAGTATCTTCACTTCTGCGGACTTTGTGATGGATGCGATCTGCTGTCGGGTAGTTTCATCCAGAGTCTGTCCGGGGCCTGCGGCATTGTACAGTCCCAGCACGAAGGAGGTAAATTCATGTCCACTGGGAACACCGTGGAAGGCAATACCGGTTGGCGTGCCATCAGCCTTGCATACAGCAACACAGGGAGCATCCTGCGAGTTTGTAGTTCTTTCCGCAACGGTAACCGCAAGCTTGTCGGTAAGTGCTGCCAAGGCGGTGATGAACTGTTCCAGCTCCGCCGAGATGGAGCGATCATCCAAACTTAGCTTCAGAAGCAGAGGACTTTCCATCCGTGCAAATACCGTATCCAACTGCTGCCGCATCTCGGCGGTGAAAAGCTCGCCGGATTCACTTACTTCCTGTGCACTGACTCTGGCATCAGTTTGGCTTTTCTTTGGTGTGTGCACATCGGCGCGCAGACCGGTCTTCCTCTGCATTGCCGCCACATATTTTTCCAATTCCGTAGCAGCAAGCGCACCGTCGCTGGTGGCGGTCACCACCTGACGCAGAGGCTTGATACACACATCTCCCGCCGCGTACACGCCGTCCACACTGGTTTTCTGAGATGCATCAGTTACGATATAGCCCTGCTCGTTCAGCTTCACAATACCCCTGACCGCATCCGTAGCAGGGGCATATCCGGCAAACACGAAAACGCCAAAGGTTTCCTTGCTCTTGTATTCCGTCGCCTCACCGGTGGCGGTATTTTTGTACCGAGCATAGGTTAAGCCGTTCTCCCCAGACACTTCTTCCATGACGGTATTGGTCAGAACGGTGATTTTCTCATGATTTTTTGCCTTGTCTGCAACAGCAGCGGCGCAGGAAAAATCATCTTTACGGACAAGGATCGTCACATGTCTGGCAAATTTGGTCAGAAATACACTTTCCTCTGCCGCTGCATAGCCGCCGCCAACCACAAAGATTTCCTTTCCGGTAAAGAATTCACCGTCACAGGTGGCGCAGTAGGCAACGCCCCGGCCCTTGTGTTCCTCCTCACCCTTGAAACCAACTGTTCTCGGGTGTGCGCCGGTCGCCAGCAGCATGCCAAAGCAGCGGTAATCGCCACGGTTGGTTCGGACGGTTTTGACATCCGGGTCAAGGTCAAAGCCAATAGCTTCTGCCAGCATGAATTCCGCACCAAAGTTTTCTGCCTGCTGCCGGATGGTATCCGTTAGCGCCTTACCGCTGGTTTTTGCAATACCAGGATAGTTGACTACCTCATGGGTGATGGAGATTTGACCACCAAACTGCTCCTTTTCCAGCACCAGTACCCGGTAATTTGCCCGGGACAGATACAGTGCGGCGGTCAGCCCCGCAGGGCCGCCGCCGACAATGACTACATCATACAGATTATTCATCAGAGCTGACCTACCAGATCCAGACTGGGCTTCAAGGTCTCGGCACCGGGCTTCCAGTTGGCAGGACAGACCTGATCGCCGTGGGCATGGACAAACTGGCAGGCCTGAACTTTGCGCAGCAGTTCCTCGGCGTTCCGGCCCACGTTGCCGGCAGTCACCTCGTAGCCTACAATCTTACCCTCGGGGTTGATAATGAAAGTACCGCGCTCGGCAAGACCATCCGCTTCGATCAGTACCTGAAAATCTCTGGAGATTGCGTGGGTAGGGTCTGCCAGCATGGGGTAATTGATCTTCTTGATCCGGTCGGATGCATCATGCCATGCCTTGTGGACAAAGTGGGTGTCGGTGGACACGGAGTAGACCTCACAACCGATTGCCCGGAACTGCTCATACTTGTCCGCCAAGTCCTCCAGCTCCGTGGGACACACAAAGGTAAAGTCGGCGGGATAGAAGAAAAATACGCTCCACTTGCCTAGGATATCCTCCTTGGATACAAACTTAAAATCGTTCTCGTGGAACGCGTAGGTGCGAAAATCGGAAATTTCCTTATTGATCATAGACATAGCTTAATTCCTCCAAAGGTCGTGTTGATTACAGAAAGCGTAGACTGCCCGGACTTCATCCCCATCACAAAGGGCGAATTTTGCTCTTGGCTCGTCATCCGGATCCAGATGGGCATACTGGATACCGTGTTCAGATTCCAGGCAGATCCATTCGATATAGTGTTCTCGGGTCATGGGATGCTCTGCAGACCCCACAGTGACATGAACGGTATTACCCTCTATCTCATAAACAGGGATATGCTTTTCTGTGGATGCTTCGGTGGTGCCCGGTGTGATCTCGGGCATTTTCTCACCACAGCACATAATCGGAACGCCTTTGTCCCGGATCATGGCAACGATATTGCCGCAATGCTTGCAGATATAAAATGTTTGCTTCATAATCTCCCTCCTTCTATGAAAGTGTGTCCTTTTCTCCGTAAATAATGCACGAAAAGCGGGGCATACTACCGGAAAAGGAAGTGAAAAAATGGAACAAAACAATGCATATAAAAAGGGATTCATTCCATACGCATTAGCAGCATTTCTGATTGGCATTGTAGGCGGCTTTTCTACGGTCCTGGGACCGGCATTTGTGCAGGATATTGGGATCGCCTATAACAACACCACCTGGACAACTCTGGTACAGGCTATGTCTACCGCCGCCTGTGCTCCGATTCTGGGAAAAGTAGGCGATGTGATCGGACGTAAAAGAACCCTGCTTCTGGGAATCGCTGTTTTCACCTTGGGAAATGTGCTGTCAGCCCTGGCAAATTCCCTTGTGTTTATGATGGTTGCCCGGTTCGTTGTGGGCATCGGCACTGCCGCTATGACTCCTGTGATCATGGCCTATATCGTCACCAACTTTCCCCCAAATCAGGTGGCAAAGGGCTTTTCTGTGTATATGCTGATTTCCAGCGCGTCAGTTATCTTCGGGCCGACTCTGGGCGGTCTGATTATCTCTGCATATGGATGGCGTGCCATGCTGTGGGTATGTGTGGCGATCTGCGCCACCACTTTCATTGCCTGTGTATTGACTGCCGGAAAGCAGGATTCCCAGAGAAGACCTCTTCAGAACTTTGACGGGATCGGTGCGGTACTGGTGCTGATCTTCTTCAGCTTACTACTGTGCGTTCCATCCTTTGGGCAGAATTTCGGGTGGACATCCAAGGCGTTTCTAGGGGTACTGCTTGCAGCGGTCACTAGTTTGATTGGCCTGATCGCAGCCGAAAGAAAAGCCGAGCAACCCATCCTGCCCGGCAGCTTTATGAAGCGGAGTGCATTTATCCTCAGTGTTATCGCCCTGTTTTTGACCCAGGGACTGATGCAGGCCAATATGACCAATACCATCGTCTTTGTCAATTACACCCAGCCGGATAACAGCGCCATCTCCGGCTATGCCATCTCCGTGATGTATGTGGGTATGTCGTTGGGCGCTGTGATCTTAGGCCCTCTGGCAGACAAGTTTGAACCAAAGTATGTGCTGACGGGTTCCCTGCTGCTGACAGGCATCGGCTGCGGCATCCTGTTTTTATTCTCTGAAGCAACCTCTGTCCTGCTGCTGATGGCAAGTTTGGGTATTCTGGGATTTGGTCTGGGCGGCAACGGTACGATCTTTATGAAGGTAGCACTGTCCGGACTGCCGCAGCAGGAAGCAGGAGCAGGCACCGGTACCTATGGCCTGTTCCGGGATCTTGCCGCACCTTTTGGCGTAGCGGTGTTCGTGCCCCTGTTTACCAATCAGATCACCGGACTGATCGCAGGCGGGGCAACAGGGGCAGATGCCGCAGTCCGATCGATCCACTTGCTGGCAGTTGCGGAGCTGCTGTGCATTGCCGCCGGTATCACAGCTGTACTTTTCCTTCCCAGAATTCGTAACAAAGGAGCATCCAAATGAGATTAAAGGATAAAGTCGTATTGATAACCGCATCTACCAGGGGCATCGGTCTTGCCTGTGTGAAGGCGTGCACGAAGGAAGGTGCCAGAGTCTATATGGCGGCCCGGAATGTGGAGCGGGCGCAGGAGATCGCAAAAACTCTGAACGATGTAAAATGCGTTTACAATGATGCAACAAAGCCGGAGACATTCACTTCAATGGTCGAAGATGTGGTAAAAGATGCAGGCTGTATCGATGTGCTGGTCAATAATTTCGGCACATCCAATCCCGGCAAGGATTTGGATTTCGCCCATACAGATCCGCAGGTATTTTTGGACACAGTCAATTTAAACTTGAGAAGCGTCTTTATGGCAAGCCAGGCTGCTGCAAAGTATATGGCACAGCAGCAAAACGGCAGCATCATCAATATTTCCTCCGTGGGAGGTCTGGTGCCCGATATCTCCCAGGTTGCCTACGGCACCAGTAAGGCGGCAATCAACTATCTGACCAAGCTCATTGCTGTCCAAGAAGCCAAGCATAAGATTCGCTGTAATACCGTCCTTCCCGGTATGACCGCCACGGAAGCGGTAGAAAAGAACCTGACAGAAGAATTTCGGAATCTGTTCCTGCGGCATATCCCTCTTGGTAGAATCGGTCTGCCGGAGGAAATTGCGGAAGCAGTCTGCTATTTTGCCAGTGACGCAGCAGCCTACACCACCGGCCAGATTCTCACCGTTTCCGGCGGCTTTGGTCTGGCAACGCCGGTCTACGGAGATCTGGCAAACAAGGACAACCGGCGGTAATTTCCTTGAAACCCAAAACGAAACTGCCGCCGGGAGAGATCGGTCGCTATCTCCCGGCGGCAGCTAACAATAGAGTTTCACATATCAGTTAGAAAACTTTGGCGGATTCACAGGATTCCCTGCAAAAGCATTGGGGCCGGGATCGGACAGAGAAAAGTACATTTTCGCTGCCTTGGTGGTGCCGAAATCCTGGTTGGAGCCGGAATTTTGCACCTGATTAAAGGCATCCCGGAACATCTGGTTGTGTGCCTCCTCCCGGTTCAGCAGGAAATCGATGGTCTCCCGCACCTTCTTATCATTGATCCGACGGTACAGGTATTCATAGACCACCTTTGCCCGCTGCTCCGAGGCAATATTGCTCAGCAAGTCGGCGCACAAATCCCCGGTCACCGTCACGTAATCCCCCGTCCAGGAATAGCCGGAGGCGTTGATCAGCCCGGGATTCAGACCCAGGATCACATGGCTTTGGATCTCGCCGCTGGGAACCTGCACCGCATCCACATCATGACCGTTCAGCAGATTGATGGTCTGGGCAACCATTTCCATGTGTCCCAGTTCCTCAGCCGCAATGTCCAGAAACAAGTCCTTGATTTTCGGATCCTTAATGCGGAAGCTCTGGGACATATACTGCATAGCTGCTTTCAGTTCACCGTTTCCGCCGCCAAGCTGCTCCTGCAAAAGAGCCGCATACTGGGGATTGGGACGCTCAATCCCCACCGGATGAAATAACTGTTTTTCGTGCTTGAACAAGCACACCACTCCCTTCGCTGTGATATACTTATTCTTCCAAGTCTTTCCTCGAAATATACACAGTAAAGTCCTTGGGAATACCTGAAACGCCCGTCTAAGAACGTACCAGTGCTTCCACATCCAGAAGAACCTTCTTCGCGTTGCTGCTGACATAGCTTTTATTATCTGCATTCACAGCTCGGAACTTTGAACCGTCGATCACCATCGATTGCGGTTAAGGACACCCACGCAAGCCCACCGGGGCAAGGATGGGAGTCCTGTGCGGTTAAGGTTACAGGGGGAGTTTCCCCCGGTACTTGACCGCACAGGCAACCACCACAGCCCCGGCGAGGGAAGGGGTTACACCTTTTGCGGTTTAGGGTGCAAGGGTAGCCCGGACGGCCGGACAGCAGACCACAGACCCGCTAGGACGGCGGGGTGACGGGGGGGTGCGGTATAGGGTGCAAGGGTTCAGGGGTTTGCGGTAAGATGTAGACCCTTTGCGGCAGCAGGTACACCCTCTGCGGTAGAGTGTACTCCGGTTTGCGGTTTATAGGTGACCGGGGGTTGCGGTTAACGGTACAAGGGAGGTTCCCCGGCAACCTCGACCACGGACGGACAGCCGCACGCGCCCACCGGGCGGCGGTGTTTGACACCTTGCGGTTAAGTGTGCAAGGTAGTTTTCCCCGGCACTTGACCGCACAGGCAACCACCGCAGCCCCAGCAAGGTACAGGGGGTTAGGGGTTTGCGGTTAAGGATGTAGCAGGTGACACCCTTTTGCGGTCTACTGTATCAGGATTGGCTGTTTAGACTGTCCTACCCTTTGCGGTATACTGTGGCGGGGTTTGCGGTGTAGGATGCAAGGGTGCAACCCGGCAACCTCGACTACAAGGGTGGTGTTCGTACCTTTGCGGTTAAGGGTGTAGTAGGTGACACTCCCTCTGCGGTAACTTGTACCGGGGTTTGCGGTTAGTGGTGTAGACCCTTTTCGGTAATTGAAACAGGGACGCTGTTTGTGTGGTGCAGTGTTTCTGTGGGCTTAGGCAGCGTGCTTCCTTGTGGTGTGGGAAGCGCGCTGCCATTTTGTATTCAGAAGGGGGTTGCCCCTTTGCGGATAAATAATCAAAAGGAGTTGTTTCAAATGAAAAAATACCTTCAGTGCAAAGACTGTACACGCATCTTCATTTTTACAGAGGGATACCAGGAAAAATTCCGAAAGCGGGGATGGAAGGACCCGATCCGGTGTATGCGGTGCATCCAGCGGGCAAAGGAGCGCCGTAAGGATCCCTACTGGGGCTGGGAATCCACCATGGGAAGTGGTACCAGCATCAAGAAACGCCACCACCGTGTAAACTATCCCGTTCACGTAGTCGGCGGTTTTCGATAAGGAGGTGAGAAAAATGACATTGATTGCAACAATTATTGTGTGGGCCACCATCCAGGCAGTGTGTGCAAAAAATCCCGGACCGTTACTGATCCTGATGGTTCTATATGCGATTCTTAGCATGATTGCTGAAATTATGTACTAACAGGAGGTAACGAAATGGGGTTTGAAAACAGAGAACTGGACGAACTGATTGAAAGCATTGGCCGTTGGATTATTGAGGACGAGAAAAAGCCGGGCATCTTAAACCCTGTTCAGATTCAGCAAATTGCATTTTCCAATGGAGTTCTGAAAAAAATGCTCCAGGGAACAGACACCCATATAGCAACAGATTTGCACAACCCCTTCAAAAGCATGGGAAGCATCTGCATCGAGGGTGAAAGCCTGATATTTGAGGATTGTAAATGGTTGGGCAGAGCGCTGGAATTTGCAAGCAACGTGGAAATCTATCCTCTAAGCAATGGAAACATACGAATGACGCTGACCTTTCACAATCTCACGCAGCCACTGGACAATAGCTAACCTTGCTGGTTTTTTCGGCTTTGCTCACATAACTCCCGCTGCCGCTGACTTTCTTTTCTGCGTTCTTCCCGCTGTTTGCGTTGATGTTCCTGCAGCAAAGCGTTGTATGCTTGCCAAAAAGCGTCCTCTTCTTCATAATCCATAGGATTTAGTCCAAAATAGTCCTCATCCATGTACCATTCCCGCCAGCGGAGTTTCTCCTCCCGGAGGGCTTTCAGATAGGCCTCTTCGCTGTCAAAATCGTATGGATCCAAACCATACTCAGTTCCATCCTCACATTGCTCCTGCCATGCGATTTTGGCATCAAGCAGGGCAGACTCATATTCTTGTGCCGTATCGAAGTTTTCAGGATACAGATTGAATGCAGAACCATCTTCGCAGGTTGCTCGCCAGGCAAATTTTGCTTCCTCCAAGGCCTCCGCATATTCCGGCTCCGTTTCGTAATCTTCAGGGTTTATTCCAAACTCGCTGCCATCCTCACAAAACTCCCGCCATTCGTATTTTGCATTTTCAATAGCGGCATGATATTCCTCTTCCGTTTCATAATCTTCAGGATCAATGAGATATTCGCTCCCGTCAACACAGCTATCCCGCCAGGCATACCGTGCCTGGCGCAAAGCCTGCATATATTCTTTCTCTGTTTCATAGTCATCGGGGAATATGCCGTATGCGCTCCCGTCTTCACAAAAATCTCGCCAGCCATATTTGGCACAGGTCAAAGCCGCTTCGTACTCTTCCTCCGTGGCATAGTCACCCGGATAGAGACCAAATTCAGAACCATCCTCGCAAATATCGCACCATGCCGTATCGGGAGATTCCACACTTCGGTGCGCATAGGAAGGCCAGAAATCATCGTCATCATTTGTCTTATCTTTCCGCGTTGCTTCCCGAATGATATGAAGGCCAAGCCACTGCTCAGAAAAGCTTTCCCGTCCATCTCGGTTGAAGTCAAAAACACCACCAAAGGGGTTGTCCCAAAAGCTGTCGCGCTTTCCTCCATTACTGTTCTTTGCCATGATTCGCTCACCCCTTTATTCCTGTCTTACCGTTATTCTACCATAATGATTTCCTATATGCGACAATAATTTGTATTTGGATCTTTTTTGTATTATTAAGCCTTTCCTTTCAATAATTGTGTCACGATTAAGTTCTTTTTTACATGTCCCTCCTACCAAGTAGGGTGCTGTCAGCTACCAAATGTGGTTTATTTATCTGTCAGGAACGCTAACTATATGCTTCTGCTTTTTTGCAATAGGGTGATTCGCTGCCAGACGGTAACTAACAAAACACAAGAAACAAATAAAACCCCGGGGCTGTCGTGTGACAGTCCCCAGGGCGAAACTATTGGATTTGCACAATTTGAGGGAAGAAAGTTTTACAGGCAGATTCCCGATAGTCTCTCGATTTCCGGGGACTTGGTGGCCAGAAAACAGCCTTTGGTGCTACCCTGTCCACTGTAAACGATCGTGATATGGGTCACGGTATGGGTCAGCGGGTTTTCGGGAAAATAACATTCAACTTTTGAGCGCCGAAACAAAAGAAAAAGTTCCGAAACCATGGTGGTTTCGGAACTTTTATGTGGATCCTACGATAAGTTGATACAATTTTACAGCATAATACAATGCAACACCTGATGATGCAATGCATCATTGTTTAAAATTTGTATCGTTCAACCACACAAAGCAGCATTTTACCCACAAACGCGCTGTTTTTGATACAATTTTAGGTTCAAGTCCTGCCCGTTGTGGAGCCTACGATAAGTTGATACAATTTTACAGCATAATACATTGCAACACCTACAGCTACATTGCATCATTCTTCAAAGTTTGTATCGTTCAACCACACAATGCATCATTTTACCCGCAAACTCTCCGTTTTTGATACAATTTTAGGTTCAAGTCCTGCCCGTTGGTTGCGGAGGCAGGACTCGAACCTACGACCTCCGGGTTATGAGCTACTGAAAGCGGTATTTGCCGTTGCGGCTGCAGGGCTTTTTGCCCTTTTTTGAGAAAAACCCGGAGGTCGTTGTCCAATCCAAAGTGTCGTGTCCACCCCATGCTATCCCCGTATGGGTCAACGTATGGGTCAAGCCAAAGAAGCCATATGTTACCTCAAGTTGAGCTACCGTGGAATGATATCATATGTTTTCTCCCCACGGTTACTAATAAAATAAAATCATCAAACTATATCTCTATCTAAAGATATCACATTTTCAATCTATAGAAAGTACTATGCTAGATTCATGGGCTTCTTTGGGTCATAATTATTCCTTCGCATAAAACGCACTTCTGCATATTTCACAACATCTCAACTGATATACTTTTCAGTGGATGCAAAATACTGTGTTAAGATTCCACTAGTCTGTATCTTTCTCTAACCTCTGTTATTTTTGACATTGCACATATCATAACACAGTATCGTCCTTATTGCATCCGCTTCCGTCTTCCGTAATTTTTTTACGGCAAGTGTTGACTTTATGTGTCGAAAGGGGTATTATTGTGTTGGGTGATAATATGCTAGTAAAATTTACTGTTTCTAATTACAAAAGTTTCAACAAACCTATAACCTTGAATTTCACAGAAACACATGATTATAAGTTCAACCCGCAATGCGTGAAGAACGGTCTTCTAAGCAAAATAATCATTTACGGTCCCAATGCTTCTGGCAAAAGCAACTTAGGTTTCGCTTTGTTTGATATTGTAGGCTTATTGACAGATAAGCATACTGAGCCGCGCCAATTAGATGAGGCAAGTTTTATCAATGCAGATAGTGATACCAGAATTGCTCGTTTCGAATACACCTTCAAAAAAGGTAACCATACAATTAGATACACATATGAAAAATCAAAACCAACGACCATTGTATATGAAGAATTGTATATAGACGACGAAAAAGTTTTTTCATATGATTTCAAAAGTGGACGCTCCGACTTCGCTAAAATGGATCTGATTTGTGCAGAAAACCTTAATTTTGAGTATTTCGAAAAAAACTTTGCCATCCTTCGATACATAGCAAATAACACCATGCAGCCAGAAGATTCGTACATTAAGTTCATTATGCATTTTGTATCCCATATGCTTTGGTTTAGATCTCTGCAAGAAAACGGATACATCGGATTAACCACTGGTGTAGATAATATAAGCAGTTGGATAATTGAAAATGGACTAGTTAAAGAATTCGAAAAGTTCCTGAATAATCTCGCCGGAATAAACGTCGAATTAGAAAGCTTCGTTACCAATTCACCTACCCCCATTAAGGTGCTTCTCGAAAAGCACAAGAATGGCCCCTTGATTTTCGACCAAGCTGCATCTAATGGTACACGCGCACTGCAACTTCTGTTCTACTGGAGTCGTCGTTTCAAAGAAGTATCTTTTCTCTTCATGGATGAATTTGATGCGTTTTATCACTTTGATCTATCAAGAAACGTCATTAAGTACATTGTTGCCTTGGACAACGTCCAGGCAGTCTTCACTACACACAACTCATACTTAGCAAGTAACGAAGTACTACGCCCCGATTGCTATTTTACTTTATCGAACGGAAAGCTTGCCTCTTTCATTGATAGTACAGAACGTGAACTTAGAGAAGGACACAACTTAGAGAAGATGCTCAGAAACGGGGAATTTGATGTCAAATAACAAAGTCCTTTTTATCGTCGAAGGCGATTCTGACGAAGTACAATTTCTGCGGAACATGTTCAGTAAGTGCTTCACTCAGCAGAATTACGATATTTATTCGTATAAAACCAACATTCACATTCTGGCACAAGTTTTATTTAACGAGTATCCTGACTTTGAGTCAGATGAAATTGACATTAAACTGGTTCTCCGTTCGCTAGAAGACAACGAATACAAGCGCAGCATTCTTAGCCAGCAGTATCGAGATGTTTACTTAATTTTTGATTTCGATCCTCAGCATGATACCCCCCATTTCGATACTGTTAGAAGAATGCTCGCTTTCTTTAACGATTCTACTGACCGTGGCAAACTTTTCATTAATTATCCAATGATGCAATCGTTCAAGCATTTTTCCACATTGCCAGATGACACTTTTTGTACTAAGAAGGTTAATACCGCGCAACTCTCCCGATATAAAGAGCTAGTGGGAAATGAAAGTAATTATACTGATGTAACTAAGTACTCTTATCTCACTTTCTTTAGCTTAGCTGTTCATCATCTTCGTAAAGCAAATTATATTTTGTCCGGAAAATATGAATTGCCAGAAGTTGATGTTTATTATACTTGGAATAGTTTAGACTTGTATGATAAACAATGTGCTTTATTTAACACGCAGGGCGAGGTTTATGTGATTAATACATGCATATTCATGCTCATGGACTTCGCCCCCATCTCGTTCCTTCATCAAGCTAAAACCTGTCGGGAAAAATTCGATATCTAACCCTAGTTTCACATCCAATAAGAATTGACGTTTCAGATTCAATGTTAGCGCCGGGCGGAAATGACCATTTAGGGCCGGACGAAAAACGCCAATCTTAGTCAAACAGAAAAAGCCACTACCGTTTTCATTCAAATCCTTTTATACTGGAAAGCGCCAACAGCCCAGTGAAAGGAGCAGTATGA
>JBGVON010000033.1:0-6912 GCA_045126495.1 Faecousia sp. | reverse complement strand
GACATGGGTTTTTCGCTGTGATTCATTACTACCCCGTCGGCACCGGCTGCCTTAAGGGCCTCCGGAAGCACCATACCCATGCCCCGGCCAGGGCGGATAGGATCCATGTAGGCGCTGAGGATGATCAGCCTTTTGGTATGTTCACGAATTCGGCGGATCTCCGTATCCGGCGCAATGAAAATGATATCCAGGTCGTACTTTTCCGCCATTTTTTCACACTGCAGCGCATATTCAAAGACCTGGTCTCCATAGATGTAGCATTTTACACCCGTTTCAAAATATGGGATTCGAATCTGTTTTTTCACGATAAATCTCCTCTCTTTGCTGTGGGCATTACTTACTTGCCTTGCGGTCCAGCAATGCTGCGATCACAATGATCGCACCTTTAATGATCTGCTGCAGGTAAGCAGAAACGTTCAGCAGATCCAAACCGTTGGTAATGATACCAAGGATCAAAATGCCTACGATGGTACCGGCCATGGTACCAATACCGCCGGCAAGGCTGGTGCCGCCTATAACCACAGCCGCCACAGCATCCAGTTCGTAGCCCTGGCCGCTGATGGGGGATGCAGACTGCACACGGGCAGACAGAATGATACCGGAAATGCCGGAGAATACCGATGCCAGCACATAGACCCAGATCTTGATTCGGTCGGTCATAATGCCGGAGGCTCTTGCCGCACCCTCGTTACCGCCAATAGCATAGACCCGGCGGCCAAAGCGGAAATAGTGCAGCAGAAGGATACCCAAAATTACGATTACAAGGAAGGCCACAACAGGAATGGGCAAACCCAAAACGTAGCCCTGACCGATATTGTTGAATTCCTGAGAAAGCTTAATGAAGGGTCGTCCGTCATTAAGCAGAAGCGCAGCACCGCGCAGGATCGTCTGCATACCCAGCGTTGCAATAAACGGTGCGACCCTGCCCTTGGTGATCAAAATGCCGTTACAGAAGCCTACCAGCGCAGAAACGGCAACACCCAGCAGCAGCGCTACTACCAGCGGCAACTGGACATCCGCATCCCGCACGCAGAATTTCGCAGCGACCATGCCCGCAAATGCCATAACCGCGCCCACAGAAAGGTCGATACCGCCGGTAATGGCTACAAAGGTCATACCAATGGCCACCATGCCTACGAAGGAGTTCTGACGCAGAATGTTAACGATATTTGCCCAGGTCAAAAAGCCCTCAGACATAATACTCATTGCGATCACCAGAAGAACCGCAACAATATAAATTGCATATTTGGATAAGAACTTACCCACAACTTTTCCATCGATTTTCTTAATCATTGTTCCGTACCTCCTCGGCATCAATGGCCTTGGCCATCACATTTTCCTGTGTAATTTCCTCTTTCTCCAAAATACCGGTGATCCGACCCTTATACATAACCAGCATCCGGTCGCACATGCCAATCAGTTCCGGCATTTCGGAAGAGATCATAATGACCGCCTTGCCCTTTGCTTTCAGTTCATTGATCAGCAGGTATATTTCACGCTTTGCGCCCACGTCCACACCTCTGGTGGGCTCGTCCATAATGATGATATCGGAATTCATCAGTAGCCACTTGGAGATGACCACCTTTTGCTGGTTACCGCCGGAAAGGAAGGACACAATCTGCCTGGAAGAGGGTGTTTTGATCCGCAGTGCCTGGATCTGCTCTTCCGCTGTCTGCTTTTCCTTCTTTCGCAGGATCCAGCCAAAACGGCACAAGCCCTTCAGCGCGATGGTAGAAATATTATCCTTGACCGAGCCCATCAGGTTCAGACCGGTCTTTTTTCTATCCTCTGTAATCAGAGAGATGCCTTTGGCAATAGCATCCGAAGGCTTTTTGATGGTGACCTTTTCACCTTTGATGTATACTTCACCTTTATAGTCCTTACGCAGTCCGAAAAGGCTCTCCACCATTTCCGTTCTGCCGGCACCCACCAGGCCGGCCATGCCCAGCACTTCGCCGGCATGCACGCAAAAACTATTGCTGTCATTCTTACCGGGGCGGGAGAAGTTCCGCAGCTCCAGCAGAACATCGCCCCTTTCACAGGTCAACTTGGGGTAAATATCTTTGATCTCACGGCCAACCATCGCGGTGATCAAAGAATCCTCTGTCATCTTCTCAGTGCTTTCCGTCAGGATCAGCTGGCCGTCACGCAGAACGGTGACCTTATCAGAGATCTTAAAAACTTCATCCATTTTGTGGGTAATGTACAAAATGGCTGTTCCTTCTTTTTTGAACTGTTCGATCAGCTTAAACAGACGCACGACCTCAGGCTCTGTCAAAGAGGAAGTTGCCTCATCCAGGATCAGCACATCGGAATGATAGGCACTGGCCTTTGCAATGTCTACCAGCTGCATCTGGGCAATATCCAGATAGCGCATCTTTGTATGGGGCTCGATACCGCTGATATCCATTTTTCGGAACACACTGCGGACATCGTCGTGCATTTTCTTTTTATTGATGACGCCCAGTCCCTTTACCAGCGGTTCCCGACCAAGGAAAATATTCTCTGCCACGGAACGGTCCAAAATGGTAGAAAGTTCCTGCTGCACCATAGCAATGCCCTGATCCAAGGCATCTGCCGCGTGTTTGAACTGTACAGGCGCCCCCTTATAAATGATTTCACCTGCGTCTCTTTTATAAATACCAAAAAGCACTTTCATCAGCGTGGACTTGCCCGCACCGTTTTCGCCCATAATGGCATGGACCTCGCCGGGATAAAAATCTACAGAAACATTGCTCAGCGCTTTCACGCCGGAAAAGCTTTTTGATAGATTCTTTATAGACAAAACTGGTTTCATTCTTCTCCTCCAGTTGCAAAAATGTCCCTTTTTATTGTCATGGCCGGAAAACAGTTATTGTGTTTTCCGGCCATGAACCTGTTTGGGTATGTATCTTCTCCCCACGCACTTTTATGTGCGTTTGCTCCGCGGTAACCGCAGAAGCATACTTCTAATCAAATTAGCAAATCAGTGCAATTTCCTATCTAACAAGGAAGCGACAGCGTATATCCAAAGAACAGCAGATTTGAAGCGCCTTCCTACGATCCTTGCCTGGAGCGGATCTCCGGGATGCTTCCCGGAAATCCGTTCCGTAAATAATTCAGATTACTTGTAATCAGCAACGTTTTCGGGGGTGACCAGAGCCCAGGGAATAACCACGGACTCGACCTTCTCGCCCATAGCTGCCTTGATGGCAACCTTCAGAGCGCCGCTGCCCTGACCAAATGCGTCCTGGAAAATGGTAGCATTCAGACGGCCTTCCTCAACGGCCAGGATTGCGTCGGGGATAGCGTCGATACCAACAGTCAGAGTGCTCTCATTCAGGTTAGCGCCTTCCAGCGCGGTGATTGCACCCAGAACCATTTCGTCGTTCTGTGCCATAACGCAGTCGATCTTCTCACCGGCCTGCAGCCAGTTCTCCATCAGGCTCATGCCCTGATCGCGGTCCCAGTTACCGGTCTGATCGTAAACGATCTTGATGTCGGGGTACTTGTCAAAAATGGACTTGGTGCCATCGAAACGCTGAACCTCTGCGAAGTGACCGATGGGGCCTCTCAGATAAGCCACATTGCCCTTACCGCCCAGCTTTTCGACAACATACTCAGCTTCCATAACGCCTGCGTCGAAGTGGTTGGAGCCAACCAGAACCTGGCCGACGTTCTCGTCGATGTCAGCAGAAACAGTGATAACGGGGATACCTGCATCGATTGCCTGCTTAACAGCGGGAACCAGAGCGGTGCCGTCCTGGGGGCACAGGATGATAGCGTCGACCTTCTGTGCGATGAAGTTCTCGATCTGGGCGACCTGCTTTTCGGGAGAACCCTCGCCGTCCAGCATCTGCAGCTTGACGTTGGGGTACTCAACGATGGTTGCGTCCATAGCATCCTTCAACATGACCATAAATTCGTTGGACATATCCTGCAGAGTACCGGCAATGACGATCTCGTCCTTTGCGGCAGGCTGGGTTGCGCCGGGCTCGGTAGCTGCGGGCTCGGTAGCTGCGGGTGCAGATTCACAAGCGACAAATGCCAGTACCATAACCAGAGCCAATACCAGTGCTAACAATCTCTTTTTCATAAGTAACCTCCTAATTGATTCTTGTTGTTTTCTTCCAATGCTGTTCTAGCGGTTGATGCGTCACCTTTCCTCCTTCCTTTTTTGAACGGAAACATCACTTTATTTTGCAATATTGCACCATTGCTATGATTAAATAATATGAGCAAACTATTCATTTGTCAAGCATCGTTTCTCCATTTTTTGCACGCTTTTGTTCATTCCTATTTAATTAACAAAATTATTTGTTCATTTTTATGCATTTTTCCTATAATTTTGTCTAATTTTTATTTTGCTTCAAACTGAGCAGCAGTACCTTTATTTCTTTGTTTTTGAATCTTTTATTCATTATTATGAATCGCTGTTCATAATAATATCAACCCACATTTTTCTCCGTACCTTTTTTATGTTTCCTGCCTCCCTTTCTTGAAAGAATTGTTGCAAAAGAGCGAGTCCTTTCGTGTTGCCGCCGTACATCCCTCCTTAAAATCGGTGCGCTTCCTGCAAATCGTCCCGGCATGCTGTTTCCGTGCTTTGAAGTGATCCTTAAAAAGCTTCAAATTCTGAGAGCCGTCTCCTTTTCTCAAAGAAAGCGCTCCTCCTTATACATTTCCTGCCCCGACATCTACAGGTTTCACCGTACAGATGATATCGATCTAACCGCAAAAGTCCCCTCTACGTATCCCATCCATAACAAAAAAAGAACACCATCTGCCCGGATGGTGTTCTTTATTATTATGGATAGGGTTGGGCGGCTATCGCGATCCTCAGAATTTTTCCATAATGCGGGCGGTGCCTTGCTCCAGGCGCTCCGCTGTGATGCCCGCGGCAAGCAGGAGCGCCTCCTCCGTTTGGCTTCCGTGGGGCACTGCCCAGGCGCCGGCATCGGTGCCGGGGGCGACAAAGCCCCGGTAGCGGGACAGGTTTTCCTGCGCCGATGCCAAAATAGCGCATACGTCCTTTTCCGAGAATCTGCCCTTACCTCTTAAATTGCCGATGGTGGAAAGAGTCGGCACCCACACCGTCCCTCTCTCTTCCATAGCGGAAAGGGCTTCTTCATTCAGGTAAGCGCCGTGCTCTACGGAATCGATGCCGCCTTCCGCCGCCGCCAGCACCGTCTTTGCCCCGTTACAGTGGGCAGACACCGCCATGCCCTCTTCATGGGCGATGCGGATCAGTTCTCTGATCTGGCCGGCAGGAAGACCCTCCTCGGTAAGCACCCCAAAGCGGTCAAAATCCATGAGGCCGGAGATCATGATCTTAATAAAATCGCCGCCCTCCGCTTTCATTTTCCGCACCAAGGCGGCGTACTCTTTTAAGGTGCGCCAGGACAGACCGATAAACGCGCCGTAATGGCCATCCTTGCACAGCGGCGCCAGCGGTGTACGGTAGGTGATGCCGTAGTCCTTTGCCAGCGCCCGGGCCCGTTTGCCCGCGCCCCAGCGGTCGCCGCAATCCCGCAGGTAGGTATAGCCTTGCTCTTGATATACTTTTAAAACCCGGTGTATGAATTCCTCATCCGGCCGTTCTCTGTGCCGGGCGATGGCGCTTTTCCAATCGATCCCGTCCAGGATCATATGCATATGGCAGTCCGCTTTCATCGGTATCACCTCTTATTTTAAGTATAGCAAGGGAAGATACCAAAGTCAAATCGCCAAACCCTCCTCCTGCATACCCAGCATCGAAGTCCCTCTGTCATCCTGAGCGAAGTCGAAGGATCCGTTTCCTTTTGCAGAGAGTTACGGATTCTTCGACTCCGCAGCAAAGCTGCTCCGCTCAGAATGACACGAAAGGCAAATTTGTAAACATTCCCCTTCTCCTATTGCCAAATCAGGGGATTTGTGCTAAACTCTTTTCGGTAGCTTGCTACCTTTTTCTATGAAAGGAGTGTTATCCTTGCCAAATCATTTCGGCCCCCGGTTGAAGATGCTCCACTGCTGCACTGACCAGGCAATGACCAATGCCCTGGCAGAAATGGAGCTGACCAGCGCCCAGGGGCATATTCTTGTTTACCTCTCCCACCGGCAGGACGCTCCCTGCCCCAGGGACATCGAGGAAGTATTCCATTTGAGCCACCCCACAGTTTCGGGTCTGTTAAGCCGGCTGGAAAAGAAGGAATTCATCGTCATCCGGCCGGATGAAACCGACAGGCGCTGCAAGCGCATCCATCTGCTGCCCAAGGGCGAGGCCTGTCACCAAAAAATGCACGATGTGATCCGGGAAACGGAAGAGAAGCTGGTGCAGGGCTTCACACCGGAGGAAGCGGAGATTTTTGCCCGGCTTTTGGACCGGGCTATAGAAAACATGGGCGGAACGCTCCGCCACCCCTGGCAAAAGGAGGAAAAGACCACATGATAAGAAAATTGGCCGGCGCGATCCGGCAGTACTGGCTGGCAGCCCTTTTAAGCCCCCTGTGCATGGTGGGCGAGGTGTACATGGAAGTACGCATCCCCGGCATCATTGCCACCATCGTGGATAAGGGCATCGAGGTGGGCAATATCGACGTGGTGTGGCAGCAGGGAATCATGCTGATCCTCACCGCTCTGTGCAGCCTTGCTTTCGGCGTGGCATCGGCGGTGTTCGCCGCCTACGCGGGCACAGGCTATGCCCGGAATCTGCGCCACGATCTTTACCACAAGGTGCAGACCTTTGACTTCGGCAACATCGATAAGTTCTCCACCGCGTCCATCATCACCCGCACCACCTCCGACGTTGCCAACATTCAGATGTGCTTCCAGATGCTCATCCGCATGGCGGTGCGCTGCCCCATGATGGTGATCCTGGCCAGCATCAATGTCTATCAGCTGAGTCCCCAGCTGTGCGCGGTGTACCTGATCGCCCTGCCTCTGCTGGCTGTGGGC
>JBGVON010000032.1:0-13491 GCA_045126495.1 Faecousia sp. | reverse complement strand
TGTCCGGGATGTGGACGCATCTGTCCAGTCCTACGGTCTGCCCGCAGGCGCTTATGTGGTGGAAGTGACCAAGGGTTCTGCTGCGGAAAAGGCGGGAATCCGGGCAGGGGACATTATTGTCAATCTTGGCGGTTACGAGGTGGATTCGCTTACCATGTTGACCCGGGCGCTTCGCCGGTTTGAGCCGGACGAGACCATCTCTATAACGGTTTACCGGTCCGGTAAACAGGAGTATCTTACCATTACGTTGGATGAAAAGCCGGTAACAAAGGAAGAGACACCCGGTACTCAGCAGACACCCGGTATGGGGGATTTTGAACAGTGGTTTGAGAATTTTTTCCCGCCGTTCTTTGGAGGTTAATGGGCGCAGGGCGTCTGACAGGAGGTAAATTGTGAAAAATCGAGGGATATCCGCCAAAGCAAAACGTGTTTTACTGATCATACTCAGCGTTGTGCTTGCGGTAATATTGGTGCTGCTGATTGCAGGTGTGGCATATATGGAAAGGATGCTGAATCTCATCAATAAGAATCCTGACGATAGCACCATATCCTGGGAGGAATACGAGCAGCTTCAAAAGGAGCAGGCGGCAACGGAGGAAACCGGGTTCACCGGAGAGGTTGTTGACCCCAATGATGTGGATTTGGAGCTGAACCAAAAACCGGTGGAAGCCCAAGAACATATTGTGAACATAATGCTTATCGGTCAGGACCGTCGTCCCGGTGAGGGACGGCAGCGGTCCGATGTGATGATTCTGTGTACCGTCAATAAAAAGACCAAGGAATTGACGATGACCTCCTTTATGCGGGATTTGTATGTGTCCATTCCCGGTTACGGAGGCGACAAAATGAATGCAGCCTATTCCTATGGCGGTATGAAACTGCTGAATAAGACTATGCAGGAGAACTTCGGCATTCAAGTTGACGGCAATATAGAAGTGGATTTCAACGGTTTCAAGGACATTATTGATCTAATGGGCGGCGTGGATATTTATCTGTCCAAATCCGAGGCGGGCTATATGATTGCCAATGGTTATCAGGCGTTTAACGGAATCAATCATCTTAACGGTGATGCGGCATTACTCTATACCCGAAACCGTTCCGTGGGCAATGGTGACTTTACCCGTACAGAGCGACAGCGGAAGGTACTGAATGCACTGTTTGAAAAATGTAGGAGTATGAGCCTGTCTCAAATGCAAAAGCTGATGGAAAAGGCGCTGCCTATGATTACTACGGATATGACCAACCGGGAGCTTCTGGACTATTTGACGGACTTTGTACCTATGCTGGGGAATATGCAGGTAAAAACCAACCGGATTCCCGCAGATGGCACATTCACCGATCCGTATATTGCCGGTGTGGGCAGTGTGTTGCTTCCCGATCTGGAAGCAAACCGGGCGATCTTAAAAGAAATTATGGAAAAATCATAATAAAGAAAGGGTGCGAAAGCACCCTTTTTTGTTTGTTAAATTGTATGCAATTACTTACAAAGACTGTTGGCTGAGAAAATCACATAGGTCCTTGCAAATATCCGGATCGGCAATCGATTGCTGCAATGCACTGGTCATGTCGGTAAGCCTGAAACGGCAACCGGTCAACGCGGCTTCTGCCTTTTCGGACAATGCCCAGTCCATGGAGTCTGTGTAGAACTTTGCATGGGTGATGATGCCCTCTTTTGCCCCCAGCTGCAACTGGATATGTCCCCAGGGGAAATGTCCCTCGCATTGGAAGGTAAAAGGCAGGGGCGCGCCGAACAGATATTCCCACGCGCTGTACTCTGCCCAGAGCAGTTCAATAGCAGCCGTGTCCTGTTTTGTCAGTGTCAAGGTCGGGGCATCCATGCCGTATACCCGGCAGAAAGCCTCTGCCATATAGGCTTTCATGGCATCAATGGTCAGCTCCGGCGCCAATTCTTTCAAATTGACCACCCGGGACCGGACAGATGCCACGCCCTTTGCTTCTAATTTTGCCTTTGGGGGGCTCAGATATCTGCCCAGCTTGTCCTTGTCCACATCCACCATCAATGTGCCGTGGTGGTAGGCATGGGTGCGGTTTTGGTAGAAGGCATTGCCGGAAAATTTTCGACCGTCTGCCAGCAGATCGTTGCGCCCGGACCGTTCTGCCTGAATGCCTGCCAGCTGACAGGCGGTCTGGATCACGGAGAGCTGCCGGTCCAAATCATAATCCTCCCGGCGCATGATAAAGGTGAAATTTAGATTGCCCAGATCGTGGAATACAGCTCCACCACCGGATAACCGGCGCGCCAGCGTACCGCCCTCCTGCTCCAACAGGGTGTTGCGGCATTCCAGCCAGGGGTTCTGATTCTTGCCGATGACAACGGTATTTTGATTCTGCCAAAGATATAGAATACAAGTGCCCGGCTGGGTGATATCCATTAGATGTTTTTCTGTCGCCAGATTCCGGTGGGGATCAAAGCTTTGGCTTTCAAAAATGCGAAGCTGTGTAATCATAGCAATACCTCGTTGAGTGGGTTTGGGATTATTATACGGTATCATTCCAAAATCGTCAATGGCGGTTAGGAGAAATCCTCTTGACAAATTTTGTGTGGTTATGTTATATTTGTTATATTGTAATAACATTATAACATTTGAGGTGCGGTTATGAACCAGATTCGACTGGACAGGATGAAAATCTATATTGAACAAAAGAATGTGGTGACCATTAAGGAGTTGCAGGCGCTGTTTCCGGAGGTATCTTTGATGACCATTCACCGGGATCTGGATGCGCTTGCGGAGGCAGGCGCGGTGGTTAAATTTCGTGGCGGCGCCAAATCGGTGCGGCACAACGGCGATCCGGAGTTCAATGTGCGGATCGGGGAGAATAACTCCGGTAAATTTGCCATTGCCCAAAAGGCCATGGAACTGCTCCAACCCCATAGCTCTGTCTTTCTGGATGCCAGCACCACCAACCTGATGCTGGCAAGAAGTCTGCCGGACATTCACTTGAATATTATTACTACGGGACCCAGCATCGCGTTGGAGCTTTGCAGATTGCACAATCCGGCGATTACCTTGTGCTGCGGTACTATCAATCGGAAAAATCTTGCTCTTTCCGGGCAGAATACCTTGGAAATGCTGGATAAGATCAATATTGATCTGGCTTTTATCGGCGTGTCCGGTTGCAGTGTGGAGGCGGGCTTCACTTGCGGCACCGAGGGGGATATGCTGGTGAAGCGGAAGGTGATTCAGAAAGCACGCACCAGCGTGGTGATGTGCAGCCGGGAAAAACTGAAATGCCTGATGCCTTACACATTCGCGAACCTGTGCGATGTGGACTACCTTATCGCTGATGAGATAATGCCGGAACCATTCCGGCTTGCCGCCAAAGAAGTGGGTCTTACTATATTATGATTGTTTGTGCCGGGTCACGCTAAGAAATGCAGACCCGGCACATATACTTTTGTAGCAATTGACTATTGACGGGAGGTGTTCCAAGGTGTTATAATTAACACGCTATAACAATGGGGAATGACGGACGTTTTTCTATACCCCAATAATTAAGGAGGAAATACCTTTGGCAAATGCAGTAATTATGCCCAAGGCCGGTATTACAGTGGAAAGCTGTATCATCGGTCAATGGATGAAAAAGGTCGGCGACAGTGTGAACGTGGGCGACGTTCTGTTTACTTACGAGACCGACAAGGCATCCTTCGAGTGTGAATCCACCGCAGCAGGCACTTTGCTTGACATCTTCTTTGAAGAGGGTGACGAAGTTCCCTGCCTGACCAACGTCTGCGCCGTGGGCAATCCCGGTGAAGATACTTCTGCCCTGCGTGGCGGTTCCGGCGCGGAAACCCCTGCTGAGACGCCTGCCGCAGCACCCGCAGCCGCAGCTCCTGCTGCCGCTCCCGCAGCAGCCTGCGCTACCAAGGCTCGTGGCGTTCTGATGCCCAAGGCCGGTATCACTGTTGAGAGTTGCATTATCGGTGAGTGGCTGAAAAACGTTGGCGACCAGATCAAGGTGGGCGACGTTCTGTTTACTTACGAGACTGATAAGGCATCCTTCGAGTGCGAGTCCACTGAGGAAGGTGAGCTGCTGGCGATCTTCTACGAAGCCGGTGATGAAGTCCCCTGCTTGGAGAACGTCTGCGCTGTTGGTCCTCACGGCGAGCCTACCGATTGCCTGAAAGGCATCGGCGGCACCCCTGCCGCTGCCGAAGCACCTGCTGAGGCTGCTGCCCCCGCTGCTGCCGCACCCGCTGCCGGCGGCGCTCAGACTGTGATCATGCCCAAGGCCGGTATCACTGTGGAAAGCTGCATCATCGGCGAGTGGCTGAAAAAGGTGGGCGATTCCGTTAAGGAAGGCGACATTCTGTTTACTTATGAGACCGATAAGGCATCTTTTGAGTGTGAATCCACCGCAACTGGTACCATTTTGGAGATCCTCCATGAAGCCGGCGATGAAGTGCCCTGTCTGGATGCTGTTTGCACCATCGGTGTTGCCGGTGGCGCCGCCGCACCTGCTGCTAACGCAGGCGCTGCTGTATCTCCCAGAGCCAAGAAGTTGGCTGCTACTGCCGGTGTAGATGCCACAATGGCAACCGGTACCGGTCCTAACGGCCGCATCATTGAGCGGGATGTCCGCGAATTGATGGCCAATCCTCCCGCCGTGGCTGCTGCCCCTGTGGCAACTGCTGCCGCGCCTGTGGCTGCCGCTCCTGTTGCTCCCGCCGCTGCACCCGCAGCCGAGACCGAGGCAGAGTACAAGGATGTGAAGTTCAGCGGTATCCGCCGTGCCATCAGCAAGTCCATGACCACTTCCCTGCACACCATGGCCCAGCTGACCCACAACACCTCCTTCGATGCCACCGCGATCCTCAATTACCGCAAGCAGTTGAAGGCTGCCGGCGGCGAGTATGCAGGCATCACTTTGGGCGACATCGTTCTGTACGCCGTTTCCCGCACCCTGCTGAACCATCCTGATCTGAACGCCAATATGCTGGATGACAATTCCATCCGCATTTTCAACCACGTGAACCTGGGCGTTGCTGTGGATACCCCCCGTGGCCTGATGGTTCCCACCATTCGCCATGCTGACGAAATGAGCCTGCTGGAAATCTCCAAGGCTGTTAAGGAACTGGCAGCCCAGTGCCGCGATGGCGCCATTAGCCCGGACAAGCTGTCCGGCGGCAGCTTCACCGTCTCCAACCTGGGTAACATGGGTGTCGAGTCCTTCACTCCCGTGATCAATCCTCCCCAGACTGGTATTCTGGGTGTTTGCGGCACCATCGACCGTGTCCGCAAGGGTAAGGACGGCGGCATTGAGCTGTACCCGGCAATGGGTCTGAGCCTGACTTACGATCACCGGGCAGTGGACGGTACACCCGCCGCTAAGTTCCAGAAGGAACTGGCGTTCAACCTGGAAAACTTCACTGTTCTTCTGTCTAAGTAAGGAGCGCTTATGGAACTGTTCGACTTGCTGGTCATCGGCGGCGGCCCCGGTGGGTACTTATGTGCCGAAAGAGCCGCGCAGGGCGGCATGAAGGTTGCCCTGTTTGAGAAAAAAGCCTTGGGAGGCACCTGCCTCAATGAGGGCTGCATCCCCACCAAGACCTTGCTGAACTCTTCCAAGATGTATCGGCATGCCACCGAGAGTGAAGCCTACGGCGTTACTGCCTCTGGCGTTACTTATGATCACGCCAAGGTCATCGCTCGGAAGAACAAGGTGGTCAAAACTTTGGTGTCCGGCGTTGGTGCAACTATGAGCGCCAATAAGGTCACAGTCATCACCGGTGAGGCGGTGATCGACGGCCGCGTGGACGAGGGTTTTGCCGTAAAAGCCAATGGGACTGCCTATATCGGACGCCGTCTGGCAATTGCCAGCGGCTCCGAAACAGTGATCCCCCCCGTGCCCGGCCTGAAAGAAGGTCTGGCGGCTGGATTTGTGGTTACCAATCGGGAGGTGCTGGATCTGACCGAACTGCCTAAGGAACTTGTGGTTATCGGCGGCGGTGTCATCGGTCTGGAAATGGCGTATTACTTTGCCAGTGTTGGTGTCAAGGTCACCGTCATTGAAATGATGCCCAAGATCGCTGGCGCTACCGATCCGGAAATATGCAAGATACTCACCGACAGTTTTGAAAAGCGGAACATGACCTTTAAGCTTTCCAGCAAGGTGCTGGAAGTGAAAGCGTCCTCCGTGGTGTATGAGGAAAATGGGGAGCAGAAGGAGCTTGCCTGCGATAAGGTCCTGCTCTCTGCGGGTCGCCGTCCTGCTACCGCAGGTATCGGTTTGGAAACCCTTGGCTTGCAGATGGACAGAGCCGCTATCGTCACCGACCGGCATATGTGCACCACCGTGCAGAATGTCTATGCCATCGGCGACTGTAATGGCAAGTCCATGCTTGCCCACACCGCATACCGGGAGGCAGAGGTTGCCGTGAACCACATGCTGGGTAAGTCCGACGAAATGCGTTACGACGTGATTCCCGCCGTGATCTACACCGATCCCGAGGTGGCATCCGTTGGTCATAGTAAGGAAGGCGCTGAAAAGCTGGGCATGTCTGTTAAGGAAGTGAAGCTGCCCATGTCTTATGCAGGGCGCTACCTTGCAGAGACGGAGGGCGGCAAGGGCTTTATCAAGCTGGTGGTGGATACCGACCGGAACCGTCTGGTAGGCTGCCACATGGTAGGCGCCTATGCCTCTGAGATCATTATGACCGCGACTATGATGGTGGATACGGAGCTGAACCCGGACAGACTGAAAAAACTGGTGTTCCCGCACCCCACTGTCGCTGAAATCATACGAGAAGCAATTTTCCATATTTAAGGAGGAAATAAAATATGCCCAAGAGTTTATTTGTTGATCCTAAGGAAGTCCGTGCAGCCGGTAAGGTTACATTTAACGACATTCCTGTCAACCAGTACAACAAGACCGTTAAGGAAGAACTGGAATCTGGCAAGTACACCAAGGAAGACCTGATCCGTATCTTCCGGGATATGACCGTTCTGCGTGAGTTCGAGACCATGCTGAACAACATTAAGACCCAGGGTGGTTACAATGGTATTGACCATACCTACCCCGGCCCTGCTCACCTGTCCATCGGTCAGGAAGCTGCCTGCGTTGGCCAGGCTTACCTGCTGGATGAGAACGACTTTGCTTTCGGTTCTCACCGCTCCCACTCCGAAATTCTGGCAAAGGCTCTGTCCACCATCAATAAGATGAGCGACGAGCAGCTGATGAATGTTATGGAGAACTTCCTGGAAGGCAAGTGCCTCCGGGCTACCCAGAAGCTGGGCGAGACCAAGGACGTTAAGGATCTGGCCATCCGCTTCATTCTGTACGGCACACTGTCCGAAATCTTCGCCCGTGAGACTGGTTTCCATCTGGGCATGGGCGGCTCTATGCACGCCTTTTTCCTGCCCTTCGGTATTTACCCCAACAACGCCATCGTGGGCGGTTCCGGCACCATTTCCACCGGCGCAGCCCTCTTCAAGAAGGTCAATGAGCAGAAGGGTATCGTAGTCTGCAACGTGGGTGATGCTTCCATGGCCCGCGGTCCTGTGTGGGAGGCTTTGAACTTCGCTGCTATGGATCAGTACAAGACCCTGTGGGAGTCCCACAAGGAAGGCATGCCCATCCTCTACAACATCTTCAACAACTCCTACGGCATGGGCGACCAGACCCGTGGCGAGACTATGGGTCAGGGCTGCATGAGCCGTATTGCATCCGGCGTCAGCCCCACTCAGTTCCACGCAGAGACTGTGGACGGCTTCAACCCCCTGGCAGTGATCGACGCCATGGAGCGCAAGCTGGAACTGCTGCGGAACGGCCAGGGTCCTGTGATGCTGGAAACCCTTACCTACCGCTTCTCCGGTCACTCCGTCTCCGACCAGAACGCATACCGCACCAAGGAAGAGATGGACGCTTGGAAGGAAGTCGATCCGCTGACCACTTACCCCGCTGCTTTGATCGAAGCCGGTGTTATGACTCAGGCAGAAGTGGATGCCATCCTGGAAGAGACCAAGGCGCGCATGACCATCATCTGCAAGGCAGCTGCCGATCCTGAGATCAGCCCCTACTGCGACTTTAAGAAGGATCCCGCTGTTGTGGAGCGCCTGATGTACTCCAACCAGAAGGTTGAAAAGTTCACCGACCGCACCCCCGAGTTCACTGTTCCCAAGGAAGAGGCAGAAGGCTATAAGAAGATCAAGTCCAAGAGCCGCAGCCCCATTGGCGCTGACGGAAAGCCCGTTTCCAAGATGAAGCTGTATAACCTGCGTGATGCTCTGTCCGAGGTTATCTGGGACCGCTTCTATGAAGATCCCACTTTGATCGCCTACGGCGAAGACTGCCGTGACTGGGGCGGCGCATTTGCCGTTTACCGTGGCATGATGGACGCTCTGCCTCACTGCCGTCTGTTCAACTCTCCTCTGGCTGAGGGCGCTATCGTGGGTACTGCCGTTGGTTACGCATTGTCCGGCGGCCGCGCATTGGTAGAGCTGATGTACGCTGACTTCATCGGCTGCGCCGGTGACGAAATCTTCAACCAGATGGCTAAGTGGCAGTCCATGTCTGCGGGCATTTTGAAGATGCCTCTGGTCCTGCGTGTTTCCGTTGGCTCCAAGTATGGCGCGCAGCACTCCCAGGACTGGACCGCTCTGTGCGCACATATCCCCGGCTTGAAGGTTTGCTTCCCCGCAACACCTTGGGAAGCAAAGGGCCTGATGGAGACTGCTTTGAAGGGCACTGACCCTGTGGTCTTCTTCGAGAGCCAGAGAATTTACGACGTGGGCGAGCAGTTCCACGAGGGCGGCGTTCCCGAGGAGCGCTATGAGATCACCATCGGTGACGTGAACAAGGTCCGTGACGGTAAGGATGTGACCATCCTGACTCTGGGCGCTGTTCTGTACCGGGCAATGGATGCTGTCAAGACCCTGTCCGAGAAGTACGGCATGGAGGCGGACGTCATCAACCTGCACTCTCTGGCACCTCTGGACTACACCAAGATCATTGAGTCTGTCCGTAAGACCGGTCGTGTGGTTCTGGTATCCGATGCCTGCGCCCGCGGCAGCTTCATGAATGACGTTGCCCGCAACATCACCGAGCTGTGCTTCGATGATCTGGATGCACCTCCTGTTGTCATCGGTGCTAAGAACTGGATCACACCTCCCTTCGAGTTCGATGAGTACTTCTTCCCCCAGGCAAACTGGATTCTGGATGCCATCAACGACAAGCTGGTTCCCCTGGAAGGCCACGTGTCCACCACCGGCTGCACCGAAGCTGAGCACATTCGCCGCGCCAAGGAAGGCGTGTAATCTCATATGGAGATACAACGTACCGCCAATGCCGGTGTCCTGTTGAAGCTGGACGGTGTGTCCATCCTGCTGGACGGTCTGTGCGACCGGTTGGAGGGCTATCTTGCCACCCCGCCTGCCTTAGTCCGTCAGTTGGAAGAAACACCGCCGGACCTGTTGGCGTTCACCCATTATCATAAAGATCATTGTAGTGAAGCGTTGCTTCTCCCATACCGTAAACAGAACCTCCGGCCCATTCTTGGGCCGGAGTCCCTGTATCATGGACCTGTGCGGGTAGGGGAGGTAACGGTCACGCCGGTGGAAAGCCGTCATCTGGGGCGGATTGAGCCAGGATTGGAGCATGTCAGCTATATCATTACGGGAAGTAAATGCGTTTGGTTTATGGGAGACGCAGCGCCCATCCAGTGGAAAAACCGCAGGGATCTGCCTGCACCGGACTTGTTGATCGCTCCTTATGCTTATGGCAATACGCCCTCTGCGTGGGAATTGACTTGCCAGCTGTGCCGGAATGTGGTGTTGCTGCACCTGCCGGAAAAAGGGAGAGATCCATATCAGTTGTGGGATAGTGTGGAAACTGTTACCCGTGGCGCTACCGCGAACCTCTGGATTCCTCAACTGACCGAAACCATCACGATCTAAATGTAGGGCGGGGGCTTGCTCCTGCCGCTCTAAACAATGTAGGGAACGGTCTGCGTACCGTTCCCTTTGCCTTTTGTGGGATGTTTTTAGGGGAGCATTGCTCGTCCGCAAAAAGCCGACAGGAGTGATCCTGTCGGCTTTTGCGTAGGGGGCTTGTTCCCGTCGCTTTTTATTGATAATAATTGCAGGTCAGCAGAAGGTTGCTGACAGTCCGGTATTCCAGAGAGAGGTCTGCCATGGCATCAATTTCTTCTTGGGTAACGGTACGGTCTTGGGCATTCATCAGAATCTCACCATTCTGCCATGCCACACCGTCGCAGATCCAGCTGCCGTCGGGGAACAGGGCGTATCCTTTGTAGTTGGGATCAAAGGCATCCTGCCCTAAATAGGAATAGGGGGAGTCAATACCCAACAGATTTAGCACGGTGGGCAAAAGATCGGCAGTGTTCAGTACTTTGTCAATCTGCATACCCGGTTTATCAGCTGACCAAATAAAGCAGGGGGTCTTTTCCAGCAATAGCTGACTATCCACCTTGGAGTGGGCGTAAAGCTCCGCCATATTCTCATAGCCGTAGGTGTAGTGGTCGGTCATGGCAATGATGACGGTGTTTTCCAGCTGTCCTTCTGCTTTTAATTCTTCCAGAAGCCGGGCAAACATATCGTCCACGATCTTGGCTTTTACTCTTGCGCAGTCCTCTTCCTCACTGGCGTACAGACCTCGGTATTCGGGATAGGTCTGTAACGCATAGTAGCCGATGATCTCATTGTAGGTGTAGCCCAGATGGGCAGACCGGGTGATGATGGTGTTGAAAGTCTGCCCTTGCCGGAAGAATTGTTCTCGAACTTCCGGCAGATCAAACAAAATGGTATCCTGACACAGAAGCGCCCGCTCCTTGGTGTACTGGCTGTACGCCACATAGCTTTCATACCCCATGGCAGGTTCCAGCACATCCCGGCTGTAAAAACTGGGGTTGTTGTAGTGAAATACCTTGGCGGAATAGCCGTTGGCGGTGGCCTGTGAGGCCATGGACTGCTTGAAACTGTTGGTTATATAGTCGAAGACATAACTGCCGGTGGTGGGTAGGTAAATGCCGGTGTTCATGCAGAACTCCGAATTCAGAGTCCGGGCGCTGCCATAGCCGGGGGTGTAGAAATTGGTGAAGTTGATGCCTTCTTTCATCAACCTACGGATGGTGGGGGTGTTCTGATAGTTGATCATCCAGTCATCCATGGATTCCATCAGCACCAAAATCACATTTTTTCCAGCAAAAGCGCCGGTGAGGGCGTTGGGGGCGGATTCCTCCCGCTTGGCAAAGTAATTGTCAATGGTTTGGGTCTGCTGGGTGAGTGTTGCCTTATATTTTGGTGTGAGGGGATAGATTTCATTGATCCAAATGTCCCGGAGGGTCATTTGGTAGATGCCGGTGATGTCGTAAACCCGCTTGGCTTCGTACATGGTGTCGTAAATGGCCCGGGGAGAAGAGGACAGGTGATATTCGTCCTTGTCTTTGGGAAATGCCGCGCCGGGAAGAATGCAAAGTCCCACCAGCAAAATAGCGCTTATGGGCAAAAGGGGCAGCCGGCGCAGCCATGTTTTGGGCATCCGGGGGAACTTCCAAATTAGAAGCGCACCCAGCGCTAGCATCAGAATTAAACCGATCCACCAGAAAAAGGGGAAACCCAGTAGCACATCCCCCAAAAATCCCGCGCCTTCACCGGCATAGGCGATGGTAGAGAGCCACATCATCTTGTTAAATACCAGATAGTAACCTGCCTGCGCCAATGCCCAAAGGAGCATGGTGAAGTAGAGGATGCCAAAGACGATCCTGCCTGCCTTCCGGGGTAAAAACAAAACGATGCCGGCAAGCATGGCGGCCCATAATGCGCCAAATCCCAGACCTATGGCGCCTTGGGGACGCAAAAGGCAAAAACAGAGCAGTTCAATGAGGTAAAACGCCCCGAATACAGCAAAAAATTGCAAGATATATAAGACGGCAGGGGGCAGGGAAGAAGCCCACTGGGCAAAAAAACGTCTGTTCAAAGGAACGCCTCCGATAATATGGATGATATTCCTTAGTTTACCACACCCAATGTGGAATTACAACTGCTCTGAAAATAAAAGAAGACCAATCCTTTCGGATCGGTCCTCTTTGGGGTTACAGGTTATAATATTTGTCAAACTCGGCGGGGTGAGGGATGGCAGCAAGTTGGCTGCTTTCGGCGCGCTTCATGGCGATGAAATTGCGGATCAATTCTTCGGGGAATACGCCGCCTTCTGTCAGGTAGGCGTAATCCTTTTCCAGACAGTCCAGCGCCTGGTCAAGAGATACGGGCAGACCTTGCAGCTTTGCCTTTTCTTCTTCGGGGAGATGGTACAGGTTCATATCGTAGGGGCCCCAGCCATTGGCGTGGGGGTCGATCTTGTTCTTAACGCCGTCCAGACCTGCCATGAGGATCGCCGCATAGCAGAAGTAGGGGTTGCAGGTGGCGTCGGGGTTGCGAAGCTCGAAGCGGCGCTTGTCGGGACTCTTTGCGTATGCGGGAATCCGGATCACCGCGCTTCTGTTGGAGGTGGCGTAGCCAACGGTAACAGGCGCTTCAAAGCCGGGCACAAGACGCTTGAAAGAGTTGGTGCTGGGGTTGGTGATGGCGCACAGAGAACCGATGTGTTTGAGAATACCGCCGATAAAATAATGGGCGGTTTCGCTCAGATGGGAATAGCCGTTGTCGTCGGAGAATACAGGCTGCCCGTCCTTAAACAGGATCATGTGCACGTGCATACCGCTGCCAGCTTCGCCATAGATGGGCTTGGGCATAAAGGTAGCGCTCTTGCCGTATTTCAGGGCGGTGTTGTGGATGATATATTTGATCATCATGGTGGCATCCGCCATGTGTACCACCTCGCCAAGCTGGGGCTCGATCTCATACTGACCGGATGCTGCCACCTCGGGGTGATGGTAGTTGATTTCAATGCCTGCTTCCTTCATCAGCATGCACATTTCGCTGCGGCATTCATAGGAAGTGTCAAAAGGCTTTGCAATATGGTAGTTTTTCTGCTTGGGAACTACAACGCCGTGGCCTTCTACATCGGAGTTCCAATAGGACTGCTTGGCATCCACGGTAGCGCCGATGCATCTGCCTTCCACATTCCAAGTCACATTGTCAAAAAGGTAAAATTCAAACTCCGGCAGGATCTTCATCTCGTCAGCGATGCCGCTGTCTTTCATGTACGCAACTGCTGCTTTGATGATATTGCGGGGATACTGTGCCAGGGGGCGGTTTTCCGGCGTGTCGATGATCATGGCGTTGCCGGTCATGGACAGGGTGGGAACCTGGCAGAAGGGATCCACGGACGCGGTATCCGGATCGGGAATAAAGACCATGTCGCTCTTTTCCACCACGGCATAGCCGTAGTTGGAGGCGTCAAAGCCGATACCGCTCCTCATGGTATCCTCGCTGAAGTTTTCGGCGGGAATGGTAACATGGCGGTACTGTCCGTTGATGTCGACCATTTTGAAGTCGACCATGCGGATGCTATGCTCCTGAATGAGATTCAGAATGTCCTGTACGTTTTTGG
>JBGVON010000031.1:0-10324 GCA_045126495.1 Faecousia sp. | reverse complement strand
CACAGCGGAATATATCAACTGCCCCATGAAAAAAGAGCAGTATGAGGCATTTGTGAAAGAACTCGTTTCCGCGGAGGAAGCGGAGGTCCACGGCTTTGAGGATAAGCGGGTCTTTGAAGGCTGTATGCCCGTGGAGGTCATGGCGCGCCGGGGACAGGATACCCTGCGGTACGGTCCGTTGAAGCCGGTGGGCCTTGTTGATCCAAAGACCGGCAAAGAACCTTATGCGGTGGTGCAGCTGCGGCAGGACAATGCGGCGAAAAGCGTGTATAATCTGGTGGGTTTTCAGACCCATTTGAAATTCGGCGAGCAGAAGCGGGTGTTTTCCATGATCCCGGCGCTGCGGAATGCGGAATTTGTCCGCTACGGCGTTATGCATCAGAACACCTTCCTGCAAAGCCCCAAATTGCTGGACAGATACTATGCTGACCGGCGAAATCCCATGGTAGCCTTTGCCGGGCAGATGACCGGCGTGGAAGGCTATGTGGAGAGCGCCGCATCCGGCTTTTTGGCAAGCGTTGCCATGGCGGCAAAGGTGCTGGGTGAGGAACTGCCCGATTTTCCCAAGGAGACTGCCATCGGCGCTTTGGGACTGTATATCAGTGACGGGCGGATCGAAAATTTCCAGCCCATGAACATCAATTTCAGCATCATCTCCCCGCTGGAACAGCGGATTCGAAAAAAAGCAGAGAAAAATCTTGCCATCGCCAACCGATCCCTTGCTATCATTGACGGTTTGGCGCAGCAGATGAGGAAGGTGCAGCTATGAAGATCATTCTGGACGCAATGGGCGGTGACAATGCGCCTCTGGCACCGGTGATGGGTGCCGTGCAGGCGGCAAAGGACTTTGGCGCCAATATTATTCTGGTAGGCAGAGGGGAGGAGATCCTGCAAGTGCTTCGGCAGCAGGGGATCGATAACCTGCCCAAAGGGGTAGAGGTAGTCCATGCGCCGGGGGTGGTGGACGTGCATGACGATCCCACCGCAGCGGTGCGGAAGCAAAAGGATTCTTCCATGATGGTGGGCCTGAAAATGCTTGCTGACGGCGAGGGCGATGCCTTTATCTCCGCAGGTTCTACCGGCGCGCTGCTTACCGGCGCGACCCTGCTTGTCAAGCGTGTCAAGGGTATCCGCCGGGCAGCGATGGGTCCTGTGATGCCCAATAAAGCTGGCGGCAGAACGGTGATTCTGGACTGCGGCGCCAATGCTGAGTGTACAGCAGAATTTTTGCTGCAATTTGGCGTGGTTGGTTCGCTGTATGCGAAAAAATACTTAGGCGTGGAAAATCCCAAGGTGGGACTTCTCAATATCGGCGCGGAGGATACCAAGGGCACTGATCTGCAAAAAGAGGCGTACCGCCTTTTGCAGCAGGCAGGGGAAAAGGGCCTTATTAACTTCGTGGGTAACGCGGAGGCCCGGGACGTACCTTTGGGCGCGGTGGATGTGGTGGTGTGCGACGGCTTTGCCGGCAACGTGCTGCTGAAATCCATTGAGGGTACCGCTATGTTCATGGGCAGCCTGATGAAGCACAGGATCTTCAAGCGAAGCTTCCTGTCCAAAATCGGCTATCTGTTCTGCAAGCCCGGTGTGGATGAGGTTATGTCCATGCTGGACTACCGCACCGTGGGCGGCACCCAGTTTTTGGGAATCCGTAAGCCGGTGATCAAGGCCCACGGATCTTCGGACCAACTGGCATTCCGCAACGCGGTGCGTCAGGCTATGGAGGCAGCCAAGGCGGACTTCTCTGCTGAATTGGAGCAGAGTCTGCTGGCGTTGACAGAAGAGGATGGGCAAAATGATTAAAGACCTGGAAAATGCCATTGGCTACCAATTTAAGAACATCACCTTTTTGCAAAATGCCCTGACCCACTCTTCCTATGCCAACGAGTGCTGGCATGATAGCCTGAAAAGCAATGAACGGTTGGAATTTCTTGGGGACTCTGTTCTGGGTATGGTGGTGGCGGAACACCTGTACCGCACCTTCCCGGACCGCTTGGAGGGTGACCTGACCCGCATGCGGGCGGATATGGTTTGCGAAAAGAGTCTTGCCCGGATCGCAGAAACTTTGCGTTTGGGCAACTACCTGTTGCTGGGCAATGGCGAGGAGCAAAGCGGCGGCAGAAACCGCCCGTCTATTTTGGCAGATGCGGTGGAATCTGTACTGGCTGCCTGCTTTTTGGATGGCGGCATGGCTGCCGCGGAGAGTTTTATCCGAAAGTTTGTCCTGTGCAACGTACCAGCTAGTAAAATGCAGAACCGGGACTATAAGACCGCCTTGCAGGAACTGGTGCAGCAGAAGAAGAATCAGCAGCTTGCCTACCGGCTCACAGGGGAGAGCGGCCCGGACCATAATAAGGAATTTGCTGTGGAAGTATCCCTCAACGGCGAAGTGGTGGGCAAAGGTGTCGGCAGCAGCAAAAAGCGCGCTGAGCAGGATGCTGCCCGTGCTGCAATAGAAGCGCTTTTCCCAAAAGAGTTATAAAAATTTGCATAATCCCTCCTGCGCAAGGAAAAAATAGCGCAGGAGGGATTTGTTATGACGGAAAAAGAGTACGGAAAACTCATTAAGGATATGGCGCCTAAATCGCCTATGGGGAAAGATTGCCTGATGGCTTTTTTGATCGGCGGGCTGATCTGCTGCATCGGGCAGCTGATTATGAACGGCTATGCTGCCCTGGGACTGGACGAGACCGATGCCGGCACGGCAACATCCATGACCTTGGTTGCTATCTCAGCGCTGCTCACAGGTTTGAGCCTGTACGACGACATCGCCAAGCACGCAGGCGCCGGCACTTTGGTACCCATCACCGGCTTTGCCAATTCCATCGCCGCCCCCGCCGTGGAATTCAAAACCGAGGGGTTCATACTTGGGGTAGGTGCCAAAATTTTCCAGATTGCAGGCCCTGTGATCGTCTACGGCGTGTCCGCAAGCGTGGTTTATGGACTTATTTATTGGATAACCACATTATTTTGAATATAGGGGAGGCGTTTCGCCTCCCACGGGACGGGAAACCCGTCCCCTACAACAAAAAGGCTTGACCGATTGGTCAAGCCTTTTTCATTTGTTATTTTGGTGGCGTTATTTAAACATAACATGTCGCTACAAACCTGTGCCGGTCAAAATGATTGATAACGCTTTTTATAATATTGTCCTTTTCTGTTTAGAGATTGGATAAAACCATATAATCGTAAGCATTCAGAATGCGGTTGTTTAGTTCTTGGTGAAGTTGCATTACGTTGCTCGGTTTTTTCTGGGCTATGGACTTAATGATCTTCTTGTGCAGGGGCAATGTGTCCAGTTTTTTAACAGAGTAAAAATTATCGTATAGGCACAAAAATACGTTGATTTTTCTTAATACACTGGCTGCCATCTCATCCAGATAAGGATTGCCTGCCTTGCGTATGATGAAAAAGAAAAGGTCATAAATCGCCGAAAGATATGCTTCAAAATCATATTCCCGGAAGGCAGTTTCCTGACGATCCAGACAGTGTGTCAGTTGGAGAATATCCGTTTCCGTATAGGTGTCAATGGTCAATTCCAAAGCATGGGATAGCATCATGCTTCGAAGAGAGTACAGCTGGCGCACCTGCTTGTGTGAGAATTGGGAAACGCGGGCACTGCGATTGGGGGGCAGTTCTACAAAACCATCCAATGACAGCTGCTTTAGAGCGGTCCGGACAGGACTGCGGCCCAGCTCAAAAGCTTTGCAGAGCTGATTCTCTGTCAGGACATCACCCGGCTTTAACGTTTGCTGCGCAATCGCCTTTTTTACTTTTTGATAGGCATCCATCGCCGGAGTTCCATGTTTTAATGCGTTCATTTTGTTTCTCCTGTAATGTTGTTATTATAGATTATATCATATTTTTTCATTTTACAATATGTTTTTTGAATTAAAACTTGACAATGCTCCGGAAGGTAACTATACTTAGATTGTCGAACAATCTGATGCTGATTGTCCGACAATATAAAAGTGTTATAGCTATGAAAAAACAGATATTTTAATTAGGGGGCATTCTTATGGCTATTAAAAAGATTTGTATTATGGGCGGCGGCAACGGCGGTTTTGCTGCAGCTGCCGATCTGACCCAGCGCGGTTACGAAATCACTCTGTATGAAGATCCCAAATTTGCCGCAAGTATTGCGGGCATAGCGGAAACCAAGTGCATTAATCTGAAGGAAAACGGCCAGCCCATTGGCCAGGTAAAGCTGCATAAGGTTACTACCGACTTGGCAGATGCTTTGTCTGATGTGGATCTGATCATGCCTATTTCTCCTGCCTTTGCCCAGGAAGCTGTTGCAAAGTCTCTGGTTCCTCACTTGAAGGAAGGCATGATCATCTTCCTGTGTCCCGGCAGCTGTGGCGGCGGTTTGGTTTATGCAAAGATCTTCCACGATGCAGGCGTACATAACCTGGTCAAGATCTGCGAGATCAGCACCCTGCCTTACGCGACCCGTAAGGATGGTGACTCCGTAAACATTATGCTCCGCACACCTCTTCTGTGGTTCTCCGCATTCCCTGCCCAATATACCCAGGAGTTGTTTGAACTGGTTGATCCGTTGTTCCCCGGTATCACGCCTATGACTGATGTTTTGGAGACTGCTTTGAATAACGGTAATATTGACAGCCATCCCACTCCTGTTGTTCTGAACGCTGGTAAGATCGATCACCTGAAGCCCGGTGAAGTACACTATCACTACAGAGACGGCATTTCTCCCGCTGTTGCTCAAGTTGTTGAGAAGATCAGCCGGGAGCGTATGGCGGTTTGCGAAGCTTTGGGTTATAAGCCGATCCATATTCTGGAGCGTCTGGCAATGACCGGTTACTGCCCCAAGGCAGATGATTTGTACACCGCATATCGCGGCTCTGTTGGTATATTTATGGACATCTCCGGTCCTAACGATCTGTCCGGCCGTTATCTGACTGAGGATGCGCCTTGCTCTCTGGTGTTCTGCGCAAATCTGGCTCGCGCATTGGGTGTAAAGACACCGCTGATGGATTCCGTTACGTATCTGGCATCTGCTCTGCGTAATGAGGACTACTGGGTTACCGGTCGCACTTTGGAGAAGGTAGGTCTGGAAGGTATGAACGCCCAGCAGATGAAAGAATTTGTTATGGAAGGCTACAAGGACTAATAACGAATTGCTCCAAGCTGGTGTGTGTTGCCAGCTCGGAGTTTTGACAAAACCCGCTGGGTCCTAAGTTGACACAAGCAGAGGGCTTCATCCTCGGCGTTGGCGCAAAGATGTTTACAATAGCGGGCCCAGTTATTGTTTACGGTGTGTCTGCAAGTGTAGTTTATGGCTTGGTTTATTGGATAACAACATTGTTTTAACGGGCGTTCACAGAACGCCCCTACGAAATTTATCAAACAATACTGTAGGGGCGAACTGTGTTCGCCCGAAAAACGGACACCGTTACGGTGTCCGTTTTAATGCATATTATATTTGAGAGGATTGTTCTCGATATATGCCCATATTTCGTCATAATCCTGCTGATTCCGGATTCCGTGATCATAAAAGGATTTCTGCCAAATGGGCCTGCCAACCTGTTTGGTAATCGATCCTTTGAATTGCTTTATTACCCTTGAAATCGTAGGGGCGAACTGTGTTCGCCCGTTCTCATCGGTATCAATGGAAAGGATAAAATGAATGTGATCCGGCATAATGCAATACTTATCAACCCGAACAGCATCATATACAGAATTTAACTTTTTGATTTCATTATCCACAATCATTCCAATATCCGACAACGGTACATTGGCGGGCGAACACAGTTCGCCCCTACGGTCAGACCAGAAGATTTTCTCTCTGTTTGCAGTGCAGACCGTAATAAAATATGCTCCCGGTGTAGAATAATTGTAATTTTCAATTCGGATCGGTTTACGTTTTGGTAGATCAATCATTTTATATCACTCACTTGCGCATCAGTTTATCTGCAAGGTAAATCAAAGCGTCACTTTCCGACGGAAACCCGACACAATCGTAATCTTTTCCACGTTCACGATAAAAGACTTCCCATCGGTGGTGGTTTTTTAGTACATAGTATCCGTCTGCAACAGAGTTTTCAAAGCGAATGTGATTTGCTGAGATGCTGTTGCTTTCACATAATTCAAAAAATTCAGTTCTTGTCATAGTATCACCTAGGTAGAATCCAGCCCTTTTGTATTAACATATCAATGATATGATCTGTTTGGGGTAATGTGATTACAAAAATTCGTTCATCATTAGTGAAGATGCTTAGCTGTGTAGGTGTGTATCGAAAATGATCGATGTTTTGCAGTAAGATTTCATCTTTTGTGTATGGTTTGTCCTCTAAACAAATACAGACAATTCCGTCTTCGCAGAAATAGATATTTCCGTTTTTGACATCACTACCGCCTAAATAGAAATTGCCGTTAACCTTAAGAAAGACAGGGGAGAGAATCTCTTTTTCGAATTTCTTGTACCGCTTGTTGATGACTTGTTCATAAACAATTAAAACAGGAAAAAGTAGAAGAGCAAAAAGTAAGCCGCTTAAAACAGCGAGTTGAAAAGGCTGATCAATGTCTAACAGGAGCAAAACAAAATAACCGATTAGGCCAAAAAAGATTCCTCCGAATGCAGCAAGAAAAGCTTTTGTTTTCATATATCCCACCTCGCTTTGTTTTATTATACCATATATCTAACATAGTGTAAATTCCGATTATTCGAGTAATATCGAAAGTTTTTGAGCCAATTCGACAAAAAACGCTGCGTCCTAAGTTGACACCAGCAGAAGGCTTCGCCCTCGGCGTCGGCGCGAAGATGTTCTCCTGTTGCGGTGCCCGGTGTGCGCCTTGCTGACGATGTGGCTGGGTAACAGACCGTCCGTTTGGGGTGCCCGATATCTTCCTTGCTGATAAATCAGCTTCGTCATCTATCGACCCCGGCACATGCTTATGCTCTGCTTCATATGCCACTGGCAGCGCAGAGCAACGCAGACGCGGCCACTCGCTTGCCTCCTCCTCCCGCCACCGGCGGCAGTCAGTTCGCTCCCCATCGCCGCCCGGTAATCGTGTACGGAGTTTCGGCCTCGGTGGTGTATGGTTTTATCTGTTGGTTGATACAAATCTTATAGATGATATATTCTTGACTTTTCAGTTACTTTCTTGTATAATGAATAAAAAATAAGGTTGTCACCGGAGGACAGTATCCCCGTAGGGTGGAGGCTCGTAAGCTATATGCTTGCAGACCGTATGTTAGATAAGGTGTCGAGTGAGCTCGGTTATTACTATGTAATAGCCGAGCTTTATTTGTTATAAGGAGAGCAATATGGATTCTGAGATTTTTGAAAAATTACCCCCATCGAAATTATTCTTTCGTCTGGCTATTCCGTCTATGATCACTATGGCATTTGTATCGCTTTATCAAATTGCTGATGGATTGTTTGTGGGTCGGTTTATCGGTGGTGATGCACTTGCTGCCATCAATCTGATTATGCCGATTATTATGATTGTCTTTGGCTTTTTCAATTTGATTGCCACAGGGGCATCGGTGCGCATATCGGTATTACTTGGCGAAAGAAAACGAGAAGAAGCATCGCAACTGTTTACATTCACGCTTAAACTGATATTCTTGCTTTCTTTTATGCTTGGAGTTTTAGGCGTTGTATTTGCTGGATCCTTTGTGCGTTTTCTTGCTCCTGGAGCAACAGAGGAGGCAATAGAATATGGTATCATCTATACTCGTATTTATGCTGTATTTGCTCCGCTGATGCTGATTTCTCACGCGACCGATAATTATCTGCGTGTTTGCGGCAAGGAAAAGTTATCAATGTGGATAAGCATCGGCACACAAGCATTAAATATTATACTTGATGTCATTTTAATTGCATTCCTGCATCAAGGCGTTTGGGCAGCGGCATTTACAAGCTGTCTTGCTATGTCTCTCAGTTCGGCAATTACACTGTGGCTTTTCAGTGGAAAGAAAATGGATTTATACTACTGCAAAGGTAAGGTTGAAAAAAAGGTGTTTTTTCGTATTCTTGCCAACGGCTCAAGTGAATTTTTTAGTAGTATTTCAATGTCAATTATGTCGGTGGTGTTTAACTTTTTTCTATTAAAATATGGTGGGACAACAGCAGTAGCGGCATTTTCGGTGATAATGTATGTAGATGGCTTTATCGGTATGTTCCTATTCGGTATGGCAGATTCTATTCAACCCGCCATTAGTTACTGTTTTGGTGCGGGGCGAATGGATCGTGTGAAAGCAATATTTCGCCGCATTATTTACGGAGCAATCGTGCTTTCTACACTATCTTTGCTCTTTATGTTTTTTGTCGGACAATATGTGGCTCCGTTGTTTGTAAAACCCGAAGATACAGAGCTTTTGCAAGTGAGTATAATTGGTATGAAAATATTCTCATTGTCTTACCTTGCCGGTTGGGTGGATATGTGTTTATCCTCCTATTTTACAGCACTGGAAAGGCCATTGCGTTCCTTGCTCGTATCCATCTTCGGAACACTCGTATTTCCAATAGCAGCATTATTTATACTTACTCCGATTTTTGAATTAAACGGTGTTTGGATTAGTGTGATTGCTTCTTGTACGGCAAGTGCAATTTTTACGTTCATACTGTATTGGGATTTGAAAAAAGAGAAAAATTAATGGGTCCTAAGTTGACACAAGCAGAGGGCGGTCACAATATTGAAACCGATACAGTAGCCAATCGTTTTGTTAAACGGTTTGAGGATTTGCTGACGATCTTGCCCCATTGCAACGAGGCCACTTTTTGCGATAACGACAATGGTTTTGTAACCGTTGCGAAGTATTAGAACGGAGAATTGCAGACCATTGGTCAAAATAGTCCCAAGTGGCTTTTGGAACTAATTGAAAAAATGAAAAGATAAAATCGTGTGCCAAATACGGCACACGATTTTGACAATTATGAAAAGCACTGCGTCCTAACTGGACACAAGCAGAGGGCTTCATCCTCGGTGTCGGTGCGAAGATGTTTACAATTGCAGGCCCGGTGATCGTGTACGGTGTGAGTGCCAGTGTGGTGTATGGCTTGATTTATTGGATAACCACATTATTCTAACACAAAAGGCTTGACCGATTCGGTCAAGCCTTTTGATTTATTTAATCATTCCCAGAAGGGTACCTTGATGCCTGTATTCTCGCTAAGAGCCTTATGATAGCATCTAGCGGCGACCGCGATATCCAGAATGCCTGCGCCTACGGCGTTAAAATAAATGATTTCATCATCAGACTGTCTGGGACATTTCACACCGATCAGAATTTCACCCAACTCTGCGTGAAGATCTTCTTCTTTAAATAATCCATCTTTCCACATGAGTGCAACGGTACTGATCATACGATGCTTGATGCTCTCCCAAAAATCTACCACAACCTTGTCGGCTCGTTCAACGCAATCGTTTTCCACTTCGTAGTCAGACATATTCATAACCAACGCGCCCTTTTTCAGCCAGGCACCTTTGATGAAAGGCTCGGTTGCCAAGGTCACGCAATCAATAATGTCGCTTTCTCTTGCGGCGGTTTCTATATCGCCGGTGTTGATGAAAGTGATGTCAGGATATTTCTTTTTGCTGATACCAATAAATCTCTCTGCATTTGCAGGAACAATATCATACACATAGACTTTCTTCAAGGTGGGGCGGCTGATCAAAGCAGCTTCCAACTGTGTATGTGCTTGCGCGCCAGCTCCGCAAATAGTCATAACTTCGGCAGTTGACTTTGCTAGCAATTCAATAGCGACACCACCGGAAGCGCCTGTACGAACAGTGCTGATGGCCGTGCCATCCGCAACGCAAACCGGGAGTTTGGTTTCGGGATCATTCAAAATAACGGTAACACTGGCTCTGGGAAGGCTTTTCTTGTAGTTCATAGGTCCGCTGCCAATCCATTTGATACCCGCAATATCGTAATCACCGCCGATGTATCCGGGCATAGCGTTGATGCGCCCTAAGACATTTTCATCTTCTATGGTTTTACCCCAACGCAGAACACATTTTCCCGGATTGATCACATCCTGTTTTTGGTTAAGAATGTATGCGTTTTTTACATCCTCAATGGCGGCATGCATATCAAGCACACCGGTTTTTTCCATTGCTTTGTTGTTCAAAAATATAATACTATGTTCCATTTTTATCACCCTATGCAATTATAGCTTCCCTTTTCTAAATTGTATATAGTTAAATAAAATGCAGTTGCTATATAAAAAATTATATAGTAAAATGGAGAAAAGGAGGGGTTTCAATGGAAATATTACAGCTACGCTACTTTTATGAAAGCGCAAAAAGTCAAAATTTTACGGAGACGGCAAAAAAATATTTGGTGCCAGTC
>JBGVON010000030.1:0-79717 GCA_045126495.1 Faecousia sp. | reverse complement strand
GGAAGGGACGATGAGCAGCCGGGCAATATAGCGTTCGGTCTGGGCCACGCTCATATTCTGCCGGATGATCTCCCGGATGGCTGCCAGCGTGGTCTCTTCGTCCGGCAGCCGCAGCAGCGCCCGGGCGTGGCGCTCTGTCAGCCCGGCGGCGCGCAGGGCGTCCAGCACCGCCGGAGTGTGACGCAGCAGCCGGAGCTTGTTGGCAATGGCGCTCTGGCTTTTTCCCAGCAGCCGGGCCACCTGCTCCTGGCTCATGCTCCATTCCTCCATCAACTGGGCAATGCCCTGGGCCTCCTCGATGAAATCCAAATCCTGCCGTTGCAGGTTTTCAATCATGGCCGCCATTCCTGACTCCCGGCCATCCATGTTCATCACAATGCAGGGAATCTCCGTCAGACCTGCCAGCGCTGCCGCCCGCAGCCGCCGCTCTCCGGCGATGAGCTCATAGAACGCACCCGCCCGGCGCACTGACAGTGGCTGCAAAATGCCATGCTGACGGATAGACTCCGCCAGTTCCTCCAGCGCCTCCTCCCGAAACACCTTTCTCGGCTGCCGGGGATTGGGCCGGATGGACCGGGCCGGCAAAAACACCACCCGTCCCGTTTCCATGTAGGTTTTCAGCTTTTGGCATTGCATCGCCATTCCTCCTTTGTGTCGTGTAGCTATATTCTACTTTTGAAAACTCGGGAAACATAGCGAATTACGCCCGGTCAAATAAAAACCGCACGACCCTATTCGATAAAAATTTGCTGATATTTCCATTTAGGTCTTTACTTTTGAATTTTCTTCGTGTATAGTAGCTTTTGAACAGAGTAGGAAGCGACGCGTTAAGTGCCACCGGGACGGGGAGTTGCCCGGAGGACGAAGGATTTTTCCACGGTGTCGTTTCCGCACCCGCTGCACACATAACAGGAAAACCTCCTTTATGTAGCAACGATACTCGGTCGGGCAAATGGTCGGCTGTTTTCGCTTGCCTTCCCCTCCGGATTAGCTGTACACTCAACTCCCTTACGCCATGCGTAGGGGATTTTTTGTACCTGTATCCGCCGGGCAGCAGTGCCGTTCGTTTGCTCCATCAAAAGGAGGCATTTTTTATGAAAACCAGACAAAAATCCACCGCACTGTACGCCCATCCCTTTTCCGCATCCTATTGGAAAGATGCTGCCAGCGAGCTGAAGGATGTGAAAATGCTGGTGATCACCGCTTTGATGATCGCTCTGCGTGTGGCGCTGAAGCCCCTGGCCATCCCTCTGGGACCCCAGCTGAGCATTCAGACCGCCATGCTGGCCACCGCCCTGGGTGCCATGATTTTCGGACCTGTCATGGCCATTCCCGCCGCCATCATCTCCGATACCATCGGCTTTATCCTCTGGCCCACCGGCGAATACTTCCTGCCCTTTGTGCTGACCGAGATCGCCAGCACCATGATCTACGCTTTGTGCCTGTACCGGGCCAAGCCCTCTTCCTTGCGGGTGGTTCTTTCCCGGTTCTTTATCTGCTTCTTTGTCAACGTGATTCTGCAGCAGGTGATCTTCGCATGGCAGTATGCCTACATGGGCAACCCCGAGGAATCCAGTAAGCAGATTCTGGGCATGTTCACCGTGGCCCGTATTTTCAAGAATCTCTGCTTCTTCCCCATTGAGTCTGTGGTTCTGACCCTGTTTTTGAAGCTTCTGATGCCTATCACCCGCCGTGCCGGTCTTACCTACGGCGAAGACGGCAACATGGGCTTTAACAAGCGTGTGGTGATCACCATGGTATGCCTGATGATCGTAGGCACCATCACCTCCGTAGGCTACCTGACCTACCGCTACACCGGCACCTCCCGCAGCGCCGACTTTACCGACAAGCAGCGGGTCGCCGCCAACAAGGAAATGACCCAGCTGGTGCTGGACAAGACCGACGATTGGGACGACGAGACCGTGGTCTGCATCGTAGACAGCAAGTTCCAGGGTATGTTTGAGGCCGAGGCTGACTACACCGTTTCCGTCTATGTCCTGGACGAAGAGGCCTTTGCCGCCGGCCAGGCTGCCGACAGCAAATACGACATGGATACCCTGTGGAAATACTCCAAGAGCGGCCCGAAGAAGGACAAGTACGGCTCTCTTGTAAAGGTGGCCAGCTTCACCATGGAGCGCAACGAAAAGACCGACGAAATCCTGTCTTTCGACTTAAAGCCTGTGGAATAATACATATCCGGGGGACAATGCTTTGTCCCCCGGTTTTCATTGACAATCCCCCCACATGCGGATATAATAAAAGAAAAAAATACAAAGGAGCATCTGCTATGCATCTGGATCACGAACACACCCATTCCCATGAGCACACCCACGACGGTGTCGCCCATTCTCACCCCCATTCCCATCACCACGAGCATGAACATGGCCATTCCCACGCCCACGACCATGACAAGCTCCATGCCGAGGGTATCCCCCACAATCATCATCATGACCACGATTGCAGCGGTGATTGCCACGGCTGCGCCGGTGGCTGCCAGCACACCCCCATGGAGGAGCTGACCGCTCTGATGAAGTATATGGTAGGCCACAACGCATCCCACGCCCGGGAGCTGGCAGAGCTGGCCAATCAGCTGGAAAAGGCCGGCAACCACACCGCCTATGAGCAGGTCATGGCCGCTGTGTCCGACTTTGAAAAGGGCAACATGCGACTCAGCGTGGTCCTGTCCAGCCTGGAATAAGGAGAAAAACCATGTGCCTTTCTACTGTATATAAAAACACCATGAGCCCCGAAACTGTGGTGATGAAAAATGTCATGCGCATCGACATCCAGGACGGCTGCGTCATTCTCACCGACCTAATGGAGCGCACCGTGGCCATTGAGGGCCAGCTCCTCAGCGCCAACCTGGTGGACGGCTTTGTTATCGTCAAAGAAAATATTTCTGCATAAAAAGAAAAGCCGCTGCCCATTTGGGCAGCGGCTGATTTACTTTTTATCTACTGATTACAGCAGAGTGGAGAAGTGCTTGATGGTGCGGACCATCTGAGAAACGTAGGAGTTCTCGTTGTCGTACCAGGAAACGACCTGAACCTGGGTCATGCCGCCGGGCAGCTTGTTGACCATGGTCTGGGTAGCGTCGAACAGAGAACCGAAGGTCATGCCAACGATGTCGGAGGAAACGATCTCGTCCTCGGTGTAGCCATAGGACTCGGTGGTAGCAGCCTTCATGGCAGCGTTGATCTCGTCCTTGGTGACTTCCTTAGCAACAACAGCGTTCAGGATGGTGGTAGAACCGGTGGGGGTGGGGATTCTCTGAGCAGCGCCAATCAGCTTGCCGTTCAGCTCGGGGATAACCAGGCCGATAGCCTTAGCAGCACCGGTGGAGTTGGGAACGATATTGATAGCGCCGGCTCTGGAACGACGCAGGTCGCCCTTTCTCTGGGGACCGTCCAGGATCATCTGGTCGCCGGTGTAAGCGTGGATGGTGCACATAATACCAGCCTCGATGCCAGCCAGCTCGTGCAGAGCCTTAGCCATGGGAGCCAGGCAGTTGGTGGTGCAGGAAGCAGCGGAGATGATGTGGTCTTCCTTGGTCAGGGTCTCGTGGTTAACGTTGTAAACGATGGTGGGCAGGTCGTTGCCAGCGGGAGCAGAGATAACGACCTTCTTAGCGCCGGCGTCGATGTGAGCCTGAGCCTTAGCCTTAGAAGTGTAGAAGCCGGTGCATTCCAGCACGACGTCAACACCCAGCTCGCCCCAGGGCAGCTCAGCGGCGTTAGCCTTGGCATAAATGGTGATCTTCTTGCCGTCTACAACGATGTTGTCCTCGCCGGCTTCCACAGTGTGGGTGCCAAAGGGAGCAGCGTAGGCGCCCTGTGTGGAGTCATACTTCAACAGGTGAGCCAGCATGGCGGGAGAGGTCAGGTCGTTGATGGCAACAACCTCGAAGCCCTCAGCGCCGAACATCTGACGGAAAGCCAGACGGCCGATACGACCAAAACCGTTAATAGCAACTTTTACAGACATGGTAATTTCCTCCGATTTCTTAATACTGCTTTTTTAGCAGAAAAATAGATATACTTCGAGTCTAATGACCCTATACGACAACATTGTACCATAAGTAAAACTTCTTGTAAAGTATACAATTTGTAAAAATACAGTGCTTTTTCCGGGGGTAGTTTTGATACAGAATACAAAAAACTTCTAAATGTTACATTCCTCCCGTTACTTGGGCAGGTTCTGCATGGGGCGTTTTGCCGGAAAAAGCGTCGAAAGCAAGGCAGTAAGCGGTGAGCACCGATCCCTGGCACTGCCACAGCAGCACCAGTTGGCACAGCGCTCCCAGCAGGGCGAACAGAAAGAAGCTTGCGTCGGCGGAAATGGGCAGGGACACGCCCATCAGGGGCAGAAGCTTATCGCCAACGCTGACCCCAAGGCATAATAGCTGCAAGCCGTAGAACCACCAGAAGCGAAGGTCCAGTTTCACCAGCTGCCAGCAGTTTCTTCGGGTGATGCGCAGGCTGTGGGTCACGGCTTTGCCGGCGCCCATACCGTCCATAACAGCATAATCGCTGAATCTCAGCCGGTAAAACAGAGGCACGCCTACCAGGGCATACACAGCGCCGAACAGGATAAACAGAGGGATCATAGCGTCGGTCATTTGGTCCAGCAGTTCCGGGGTCAGCAGGGATTGGAGCTGCTCCGGTGTCACAGCTGCATCCATAGTGGGCTTCATGATCTCCATCAGAGATCCTGCCCATGGAGTCAGCATAAAGACAGCAGCGCTGAAATAGGCGAGGCCCATGCCCAGCATCAGGAAAATGCCCACGTACAAAAATTTTACACCAAGAACCGCGCCAAAGCGCCGGAAGCCCTGGGTCAGTTGGGGCAGACCGGCCTGTTCTCCTCTTGCCCATTGGAGGGCGGTGTACAGAAGTCCCATCTCCCAGAAGGGCAAGGCGATCATCACCGCAAGCTCTGCAAGAGATTGGGCGGTGGTCAGCAGGGAGCGCAATCCCAGACCGCTCAGACCGCCGGTGTCGGCAATTTGCAGACTGAAAAGATAGTTCAGCGCCGTCATCAGCGCAGAACCGCCCAGAGCGATGGCTGCGTGGATCAGCACTGTCTTTTTGGTGTTGCCGGTAAGGGTTCTTGCTTGCTGACAGAGGGCAGCAGTATGTAGTGTTGTCATGAAAACACCTCCTGTGTCAGTATAGTTATACGCCAAAACCGCCACAATAGCAAATGAATTTTTTGTGATAGTAGCAATTTTGTATAAATTATGATAAAATACAAAATCACACAGAGGATGGGAATCTGATTTTCAACTTTCAATTTGGGATATTTATTATATGGACTACACAGTTTGCGATTTATGTCCCCGGCGGTGCGGGGTGGACAGATCGGTCGGACAAACAGGCTATTGTCGGTGTCCGGATACTGCGCTGGTTGCCAAGACCATACTGCATAGATGGGAAGAACCGGTGCTGGCAGGAGACGGCGGCAGCGGCGCTATTTTCTTTGGTGGCTGCACCCTAGGCTGTGTCTACTGTCAGAATCGGGCGATCTCGGCAAAGCCTGTTGGGGAAAGGATGGATTCTGCCCGGCTGCGGCAGGTGATGGAAGATCTGATTGCTCAGGGGGCGGAGAATATTGATCTGGTGACCCCCACCCAGTTTCTTCCCACGGTAATTGCTGCCCTTTCGCCCAAATTGCCGGTACCGGTGGTGTATAACTGCGGCGGCTATGAGCGGGAGGAAGCGGTGGCGGCGCTGGATGAATTGGTGGATATTTACCTGCCGGACATGAAGTATGCCGATGATGCGTTGGCGGAACGCCTGTCCGGGGTGAAGGATTATTTTGCGGTGGCAAGCCGCGCCATCCGCGCCATGGCGGCGCAAACAGGTCCTGTGCAGTGGCAGGGCGACCGGGTGATTCGGGGCGTGGTAATTCGCCATCTGATCCTGCCGGGACAGGTGGAAAATTCCTTGAAGGTGCTGGACTGGCTGGGGGAGAATTTTCAGCCAGGGCAGGTTTTGGTGAGCCTGATGCGCCAGTACACCCCCATGCCGGGCATGGATGCTCCCTTTGACCGGACGGTGACGGAGCAGGAGTACGAGGCGGTGCTCAGCTGGATGTATCTGAATAACTTGCAGGGCTTTACCCAGGAAGCATCCGCCGGTAGCACCGTCTATATCCCGGATTTTTGATAATTGGGAAATCTCCTGTTTACAGATCTGCTGCCGGTGTGGTATGATAAAGAAAGTACAAAAATAAGGACGCGAAAGTATGCATTACATCGTTTTGGATATGGAATGGAACCAGCCCTGGCCCGGCTCTCCCTCTTCGAAAAAGCCTATGCCGGTGCAGATCCGGGGGGAGATCATTCAGATCGGCGCCGTCCGGGTGACGGAGGATCAGCAGGTGGCGGATGAGTTCCAGGTGCTGATCAAGCCCAAATATTTCCGCCGATTGAACCGTCGGGTCAGTAAGCTTACGGGCATCAAGGAATCCCAGCTGCGGGATGATGGCGTACCCATGACAGAAGCCATGGAGCGCTTTCGGGCATGGTGCGGTGGGGATGTGATCTTCCTGACCTGGGGCTTTGATGATATTACCATATTGCGGGAGAATCTCCGCCTGTACGGCATGGACGAAAGCTGGGTCAGCCGTTGGTATAATGCCCAGATGATCTTCAATGCCCAGACCGATGGGTCATCTTCCCAAAAGGCGTTGGGAACAGCCATGGAGATCTTTGGTATTGAACCCACTCGCCCTGCCCACGATGCGTTGGGGGATGCTTATCATACCGCCCTCATCTGCGCCAGGTTGGATCTGAAAAAGGGTACTGCGGAGTATGGCAAGGCGTTAAAGAGCCATGTGAACGGTTTTCACGGGGCAGAGCTTCCCGGTTGTATCAGCCGGAAGGTGTTTTACGATTATGCCGATAAAAAAGAAGCGCTGGGCGCTATGTCCGGGCAGGAGAACAAGTGTCCCACCTGCGGCAGCCAGATGACCGGCACCCGCTGGTTTTCCCAGCCGGGGCATCGGTATATGGACCTTGCCAACTGTCCCAGGTGCGGTAAGTTTTTGATCCGTGTGCGGCTGTCGGACCAGCCGGACGGCACGATCCGGGTCAGCCGCCTGACCTATGAAGCCACCTCCGAGGCGGCAGAAGCATACGCCCGCCGGGCAGAAAAGGCAGATCCGGAGGTGCAAAGACCCTCCTCCCAGCAGCGGCGCCGCCGCCGCAGCAAATTGCCGGAAAAGAAAAGTTAAAAAATGCGTATTGCCCTGTGCAACACGCATTTTTGTTTTATTAACACCAGAACCAGCGAATGCCGCAGCAGAACCGGGAGATCAGCCAGCACAGGCACATAGATCCCAGCGACGAGCCGCCCCAGGTATAGCCCCGATAAGATCCCGCCTGCTGCCGGTAGAATGCGCCGCCGTTTTCCATGGCGGTGAGGGTGTCCAGATAGACCCGGTTGGCCGGTTCCATGGATACCGCCCGGCGGATATGCTCCAAAGCGGTCACCTGATTGCCCAGCCCATGGTGGGCAAGGGCGGAAAGGTAGTACCAACGGGCGTTGCGTTCTGTGTCCTGGGCCAAGGCATTCAGCGCTTCCCGGAATCGGCGGAACTGAATGTATCGCTGCGCTGCCTGCTGATATTGGCTGCCGGAATGTCCGTGGCTTTGCCGGTAGCTGCCGAAGGGATCGTAATTTGATTGGGTGCTTCCCGGATTTTTGATCTGCTCGTAGGCGGCGTTGACCTGCTGCATTTTCTGAGCAGCCACCGGGTCTCCGGGGTTCACGTCCGGGTGATATTTCTTTGCCAGGCGCCGGTATGCCCGTTTGATCTCCTCGTCGGATGCGTCCCGGCTGACGCCCAGCACCTGATACGGATCGTCAATCATGTCCTTTACTCCTTGCTCGATAGGTTACCCATACACCGCTGTACAGGATGTTGTCCAGAATGCGCTTATCCTGCACCAGAGGGAGCTTTTCGTAATGCTCTGTGCAGCGAGCCATGGCCAGCACCAGATATTCTTCCCAGCGGGCAGGATCTGCCCCTGTGCCCATGGCGATAAAGGGGTTGTACTGCTTTTTCTTTGTATCCCGGCGGTAGTCCATGGCAGCGTCCGCCAGATATATGTACCGACCTAAGGCATCGCCCATTTGCCGGAGAGTGTCTGCCCACAGGTCCTCTTTATAGACGAAAAGTTCCCCTAAAAGCGCGCCGAAACAACCTGCCGGCAGGTCGGGATTGGGGCAACCGTCTGCTTCCAGTTGACGAAGCTGCTCTATGCAGACTTTCATTGCTTTGCATTGCCGGGGGTACTTTTCTTTGATTGCGTCCAGCTCTTTACCGAACACGCCTGCCATCAATTTGGCGGTTAGATTCCCTTCGTCGGTGTAGTCATCCATGGCGTTGTAATAGCCCAGCGCCACATTCATGCAGGCGCAGTAGTGGATGCATTCGCTGTCCACCCACCGCCGGGGGCGCAGGGGGTGCAGCCCGCAGGCGCGGTTGCCGGATTGCTCTTCCGGCTCATAAAGGCTCATCAGCAGCAGCGCCAGAAATGCCATATCATAACTAAGACCCAAGCGGGCAGCGGAATTGCATTGCTCCCGGATTCCCCGGCAGATGCCGCAGTAAACGGCGTTGTACCGGGCTTTTTCTTCCTTGGAAAGCTCGGTTAAATTGGCAGATACAAGTCCAAACACGCCTGTCACCTCCTGCTGTCATTCAGTATAGCGTCTGCTTGTGAACAGATTGTAACATTTTTGGGAAAATTATCCTCTTTTTTGGCTTAAATAATGGTTCAAAGCGCCGCCGTAGAAGACAATGGACAGGCAGCAGTACAGCCAAAGCATGGACAGCGCCACGGCGTACACAGAACCGTAGATGTTGGCGTAGCCGGAAAAATTCCGCACGTAGATGGAATACAGGTCGGAAAAGATCAACCAACCCAGCGAGGAAAGGAGCGCCCCGGGGAGAGATTCCCGAAAACGGTTCTTTTTGTTGGGCAGCGCCATGAACATAGCGGAAAACAGGGCGGTTTGCAGCAGCAGCATCAGCAGAAACCGCCAGTCCGTCAGATCCCACAGGAATTGCAAAAGCGTCAGGTTCTCAAAGTGCAGCTTTTGCAGCAGAGTGGTGCCGAACACGTTGAGGATCAGAGTCGCCACCAGCATCAGCAAGAACAGGAAGGTATAGAACATGCTGATGGCGCGGGTATATAGGTATCCCCGGCTTTCCCGGACATCGTAGATAGCATTGAGTCCGGTGAGCAATCCGTAGATACCCCGGCTTGCCGACCACAGACCGGTGAGCGCCGACAGGGAGACCACCGCGCCGGAGGTGTTTTGGTAGGTGCTGAGGATCAGCCGCCGGGCAGAGGGCATGAGGGCATCGGGAAGAAAGCCTTCTAAAAGATCCATAAGGGTCTCCACTTGCAGACCGGTGTATCGCAAAAGCGCTAAGATCAGCACCAGCAACGGGAAGATGGACAGTACGATAAAGTAACCGGTACCGGCGGCGTGATGACTGATTTTTTGCCGGGACAGATAGTAAGCGGTATCCATCAATCGGTCAACAATGCCCTCTTTGGATTGTTCCTTCATGGTGATCCTCCTTCCATACGATTGTGTTTCGGGATAACGGACGAGCAATGCTTGCCCCATATCAATCGCCCGAGAAAGCCTTCCCCCGGGGGAAAGGTGGCAAAAATCTTTGATTTTTGACGGATGAGGAATGCGGGCGCAAGTCCGGTTTTAATATGTCGTTACAGGCTTTTCCCCGGGTACTGTATCAGGGCGCCAATGCACGACGTGGCAATCTCCGGGGTGGATTTTTTAGCGGAAAAGGGTGTGTTTTTTCTAACACACCCTTTTGTCTTTATTCTGCGGAGATCAGGTAGTAATATACGGGCTGACCGCCGGAGAGCAGATTCACGTCCGCATCCGGACACAGATCCGCAAACAGATCCGCAGCCTTCTGGGCCTGCTTTTCGGTGATATCCGCGCCGTAGTAGATGGTGATATACTCCTTACCCCGGCTGTTGATCTTCTTGGCAAGGGCACGCAGCAGCGCCTTGATATCCCGGCCTGTGCCGTAGAGCGAACCGCCGAACATGGCAAGGTAGTCACCCTCTTTGATCTGGTGACCGTTAAACTCGGAATCCCGGGCGGCGTAGGTGATCTGCATGGTGTCCACGGTGTCCAGAGATTCGGTCATGGCGTCGGCATTTTCCTGCACCTGACCATCGGGGTTGAAGTTCAGCATGGCGGTAACGCCCTGGGGAACGGTCTTGGTGGGGATCACCACCACGTTCTTGGGGGTCAGGGGATCTACCTGCTGGGCAGCCATGATGATATTTTTGTTGTTGGGCAGCACGTAAACCGTTTCGGCGGGGACTTTGTTCACCGCTTCCAGGATGTCCTGGGTGCTGGGATTCATGGTCTGACCGCCGGAGATGATGCCGTCCACGCCCAGATTCATAAATACATCTGCAAGACCGTCTCCGGCGCAGACAGATACCACGCCCAAAGGCTTCACAGGCTCTGCGATCTTGGGCGCGACTTCCTGCTCGCTCATGACCTTTTCTGTGTGCTGCAAGCGCATATTTTCGATCTTCACCGTCACGAAAGAACCGTAATCCATTGCCTCGTGGAGGGCCTTGCCGGGGTCATTGGTGTGGACGTGGACCTTGATGATCTCCTCGTCATCCACCAGCACCAGGCTGTCGCCCAGACTGCTGAGGAAGTCCCGGAGTTTTTCCGGATCCAGATCATTCTCCCGGGAGATGATGAACTCGGTGCAGTAGGTGAAGGTGATGTCCTCGGTATTGAAATCGGAGAAGGTGGCTTCCTCGGCGGTGTCCTGCGCGCCGCCTTCGGGGGCAACGATGTCCTCGCCCCGCAGAGCAGACAGCATGGCCTCCAATGCCACCAGCCAACCCTTACCACCGGCATCCACCACACCCGCTTTTTTCAGAACGGGGTTCTGGTTGACGGTGTCAGCAAGGGCTACCTTGGCTTCTTCAATGGCAGCTTCGTGGACAAATTCAATGTGGTTGTTTTCCTCTGCTGCTTTCTGCGCCTTGGCGGCAGCCAGCCGGGCAACGGTGAGAATGGTGCCCTCAGCAGGCTTCATCACTGCTTTGTAGGCGGCATCCACGCCCTCTTGCAGAGCCTGGGCCCACAGCACGCCGTCGCATACTGTCGTGCCCTTCAATTTCTTGGAGATGCCCCGCATCAGCAGGGACAAAATTACGCCGGAATTGCCCCGGGCGCCCCGGAGCATGGCAGACGCGGTAATGGCAGCCGCCTGTTCCAAACCGGGAGTGTCTGCTTTTTTCAGATCCGCGGCAGCGGCGTTGATGGTCATGGACATGTTGGTGCCGGTGTCGCCGTCGGGCACGGGGAACACGTTCAGCTCATTAAGCTTTTGCTTGTTGATTTCAATGGAGGCAGCGGCGCTGATGATCAGCCGGCGAAAATCCCCACCGTTAATTGTCTGTATCAATGGATGGTACCTCCGTTATTTCATAGTGATGGAATCAATATAAACGTTTACGGCTTTGACTTCTGTGCCGGTGGTACTGGTGACCATGTAGCGGACCTCGTCGATAATGGCGTTGCCCACGGCGTTCAGATTCACGCCGTTGCCTACCATCACGTGCAGGTCGATGGAGATGGTATTATCATCGTGAAACTCCACCTTCACACCCTTGCCCATGGATTCTTTTCGCAGCAGGTGATACACACCGTCGGAAACGGAACGGGCCACCATGCCCTTGACGCTCAGGCAGTTGATGGCGGCAGTGCCGGCGATGTCGGTGTATACGTTGGCGCTGACGTTTACAGAGCCGGTATCGTTGTTGTGACGAATCATAAAGTTACCTCCTATCGGTTAAACCATGCTTTCTTCCCAGCAGGCGGGGGCGGTGAGGCCCATCATTTTTACCACCGTGGGGGCTACATTGGCAAGGCCGAAATCGCCTTCCTTGACGGTCCATTGGGTGTCTTTGTCGTAGATGATGAAGGGAACGGGGTTCAGAGAGTGGGCGGTGCGGACAGAGGTCTTGCCCTTCTTGGTCTCGGTCATTTGGTCGGCGTTGCCGTGGTCAGCGGTGATGAGCACCCGGTAGCCGTATTGATCGGCGGCTTCCAGAATGGCTTTCAGACCGTTATCCACGCATTCCATGGCGTATACCACCGCATCCATGACGCCGGTGTGACCCACCATGTCGCCGTTGGGGTAGTTGCAGCGGAGGAATTGGAACTTGCCGGATGCCATGGCAGATACCAGCTTTTCGGTGATCTCCTTGGACTTCATGGCAGGCGCCTGCTCAAAGGGGATTACATCGGAGGGGATCTCCTCGTAGACTTCCAGTTCTTCACAGACCTTGCCGGAGCGGTTGCCGTTCCAGAAATAGGTGACGTGACCGTACTTTTGGGTCTCGGACACGGCGTATTCGTGGATACCGGCTTCACATAGCACTTCTGTCAGGGTGTTCTGGATCACAGGGGGCTGCACCAGATAATTTTCGGGGATGTTCAGGTCGCCGTCGTATTGGAGCATACCGGCAAACTTCACACCGGTGTAGTCGCCCCGGTCAAACTTGTCAAAGTCCTTGCGGTCGAAGGCAAGGGAGATCTCCTGGGCCCGGTCGCCCCGGAAGTTGAAGAGGATCACGGAATCGCCGTTTGCGATCTTGGCAACAGGTTCTCCGTCTCTTGCTACCACAAAGGCAGGCAGGTCCTGGTCGATGACGCCGGTCTCTGCCCGATAGGTCTCAATGGCTTCTGCGGCGGAAGCAAACTGACGGCCAATGCCCTGCACGTGGGTATTCCAGCCCTTTTCCACCATTGCCCAGTTGGCTTCATACCGGTCCATGGTCACCTGCATACGGCCGCCGCCGGAGGCGATGGCGTAGTCATAACCGTCGGTGTTGAGGGCTTTCAGCACATCTTCCAGCATGGTGACGTATTCCAATGCGGAGGTGGCGGGGACGTCACGTCCGTCCAGCAGAATGTGGCAGTATGCCTTCTTCACGCCGGCGGCGTGGGCAGCCTTCAAAAGGGCAATGAGGTGATGGATGTTGGAGTGGACGTTGCCATCGGACAGCAGGCCCAGGAAGTGCATAGCGTGGCCTGCTTTGGCATTTTCCACTAAGTCCACCCAGGTTTCGGAGGCGAAGAGCTTGCCGTTTTCGATGCTCTCACCTACCAGCTTGGCGCCCTGGGAGTAGACCTGACCGCAGCCCAAGGCGTTGTGACCCACCTCGGAGTTGCCCATGTCTTCGTCAGAGGGCAGACCCACAGCGGTGCCATGCGCTTTCAGGTAAGTATGGGGACAGGTGGCAAGCAAATTGTCCAGAGTGGGGGTCTTGGCCACGACTACGGCATCGCCGCTGCCACCGTCACCTTTGCCGACGCCGTCCATGATCACTAAAACGATGGGTTTATCCATATTAAAAAATCCTCCGAATTCTATATGTACAAAATTTGCATTCTACGAGCCATACTATTTTACATCATTTTTGCCAAACTTACAACCTGTTTTTGAAAATTTACTTTATCTTGCTGAAAAATACTTGTATTTTGGTAAAATCTTGTAATATTTTTCCCAAAAACCGGGGTTGGATATTCTTGACGAAGTGGGGAAAATGTGCTACTATAACCACGGTCTGTATCCCAGTGTTGTTATCGACCTTACGTTGTAGGGGCGATTCATGAATCGCCCGATAAATTCTCAATTTTCAATTCTCAATTCTCAATTATGTTCGCCGCTGGGGTGGAATAGGTAGACACCACGGGGTGCGATGCGACCGCCGCCGGTGGCGGGAAAAGGGAGCAGAGCGAGTGGCCGCGGTCGACCGCTGACGAAGGCTTTTGAAAGTCGAGGAAGAGGTCGGGCACCGCAACAGGACAAGAATGCAGAAATTCAATTCAAATACGCCGCTGTGGTGGAATAGGTAGACACAAGGGACTTAAAATCCCTCGGAGTAAAATCCGTACCGGTTCGATTCCGGTCAGCGGCACCATACCAAAAAATCAAAAGAAAAGAGGGTATTTCTGTGGAAAACAATAATAAGTATCTTCAAGCCATTGATGCCGGTTGGAATCCGCCTCCCACTTGCGCGGATATTGACGGTACCATCTTGCATAGAGATTACGGCACCACCAAGACCAAGAGCGAGATCTTGGCCTCTGAGGAGGGCAAGCTTCCTGAACTGATGGTGATGAATGACGGCAGACCTGTCACCAAGGAACTGTGGCCCGAGCGCCGCCGTGAGCTTCTGGATACGGTCATGGCATACGGCTTTGGCTATACGCCGGAGAAGCCTGAAAAGGTGGATGCGGAGATCCTTTATACCTCTGCAAGCCATCTGTACGCCGGCGTGCTGAAATCCTACGCAGGTAAGGCAGTCAGCGAGCGGATCATGCTGTCCTTTGACGCGCCCTACGGTCGGTTCTCTTTCCCCATTCAGGTGGTGCGCCCTGTGTATGTGGAAAAGCCCCCTGTGCTGATCCATCTGGCATTTAACCCCTCTTTGCGGACTCTGCCTGTGGATGCAGGCGTGGAAACCGCTTATGCGCCCATTGAGGAGATCATTGATAACGGCTTTGCCTATGTACATCTGTGCTACAATGATATCATTGCCGATAAGGTCCAGGGCGATTATGAGACTGCTTTTGTTAACAATGGCATGGGCAGCGTGTTCTGCAAGGGCGAGCGCGGCATCGACGAATGGGGCAAGGTGGGCATGTGGGCCTACGGCGCCAGCCGTATCATCGACTACCTGCTGACCCGTGACGATGTGGACCACGACTGCATCAGCGTTGCCGGTAACTCCCGTCTGGGCAAGACCGCTTTGTGGTGCGGCGCGCAGGATGAGCGTGTGTTTGCTTCTCTGGTCAACTGCTCCGGTTTCAGCGGCGCAGGTCTGATGAAGTTCCTGAATAAGCGCAGACTGGCGGATATGTTGGAAAACGGCAGCATCGACTGGTGGTGCGAGCGGACCAAAGGGTATGTCGAGGACGGTACCAAGCTGCCCTATGATGCTCACTTTATCGTGGCAGCATTTGCTCCCCGTTATGTAAACCTTGTGGCTGCGGATGGTGACTTCCCCCGTTATCAGCTGGCAGACTTTTTGAGCGCGGCTGCCGCAAGCCCTGCTTGGGAGGTGCAGGACTTGAAGGGCTTTGTATCCGATGAGGAGCTGCCCCGTTCCACTGTGGTGTATAATGAAGGTCATGTTGGCTTTGCCATGCGTCCCGGTTCTCACTACTTCTCCCGTTGGGACTGGAACCGCCACATGGAATTTGTGAAGAAGCACCGCAATAAAAAATAATTTACAAAAGCAATTTTACCGGCAATGTCAAGGGGCGTTGCCGGTAAATGTTTTTCGTTGTAAAAATTTGTCGAAAAAGGTAAGTCACCAGTTATTTCCGACTTGCTTTTTTCTTCCGGTTTTGGTACAATATCCGTAATTTGAGGAAAGGAAATGATGATCGTATGAAGCGTATTTTGGTTATGCTTTTGGCGCTGTGCTTGCTGTTGTGCGCCTGTGGCAAGAAGAAGGATACCGACCCCTCCACAGAGGCTTCCACCGGGGGTACGCAGGAGACTGTGCAGGAGAATACCCAGGAAAGCACCGAAGTCACACAGCAGCAGGTACTTTACCGCAATCCCCTGAACGGCGCGCCTTTGGAGAAGCCTTGGTCCGGGCAGGTTACTGCGGTTATGATCAACAATCTGAAAAAGGCTATGCCCCAGCGGGGTATCAGCCAGGCAGATCTGTTTTATGAGATCGAGGTGGAGGGTGATATCACCCGTTGTCTTGCAGTATTTTCCGACGTGTCCAAGGCAGATGTGATCGGTCCTGTCCGCAGCGCCCGTACGGTATATAACAGTGTGGCAGTTTCTTATGACGCGCCCTTGGTCCACTGCGGCGGCAGCCCCGGATTGGCCCTTGCGGGGCGGTACGGCGCAACTGGCGATACCATTGCCAACTGGGAGCACATCGACCAGGCGTATAACGATCAGTATTTCTTCCGGGACATGGATCGCTACAATAGCGGCTATGCATGGGAGCACACGCTGTTTACCAAGGGCGCATCCTTGCAGCAGGCGTTGGAGGCAAAGGGCTATTACACCCCCGAAGCAAAGGATTACGGTTTGCAGTTTACCGATGAGGTGGAGCTGAACGGTCAGTCCGCGGCGGAGATCACCGTGAAATTCAAAAGCGGCAAGACGACTACTTTGAAATACGATACCGCCAGCAAGTCCTATAAGCTGTTTATGCACGGCAGTGAACATATTGACGGCAATACCGGCAAGGCGGTGACCTTCAAAAACGTGGTCACTATTTATACCGATCAGTGGTATGCTTCTGACGGAACCCATAAGTTCTATGAGACCATCGGTTCCGGCGAGGGTTACGCAGCCATCAATGGCAAGATCGTTTCCATTACATGGAGCAGAGAGAGCCTGCGGAAGCCTTTTACTTACGCCTTGGCAGATGGCACGCCCCTGACCTTGGAAGCCGGTACGACTTATGTAGCACTGGTAGGAACCAAGCATCCCATCTCTTTTAAATAAGGATACAGGAAAAATTCCCCGGTTTGCAAACCGGGGAATTTTTTGTTAGGGTCACTGCTGCATGCGGAATACTGCTGTGCCGGGGGCTTCCGGGGCGATCCGGCTCACCTGATACAGGACTTCCGCCGTATCTGCCCGGGTCAGGGGCGCATTGGCGCTCAGGGTGATGCCGTTTTCTGCCATGACGGTAATGCTGGTCAGCGCCCAGGTGGGCACATTCTCCTGCTTCGTCTCGGGAATGTGGCTGACGGTCAAATCCAAGGCGTTTTGCAGGATCACTGCCGCCTCTGCTCCGGTAATGGGCTGGGAGAGGTCGCCGTCCGTCTGCCAGTTGGAAGTCAGACCGCTGCGCTGGGCGGCAGCCAGATAGGGTTTGAGCCACTGAGGGGTGGTCACAGGCAGCTGTACATTGTCTGCGTTTTCTGTGGGAATGTCCAGTACCTTGATGACCATGGTAAGGAATTCCTCCCGGCTGACGGTCTTGTTGGGATAGAAGCAGGAGCTGTCGCCCACCTGTTCTCCCACAAACAGACCGGTGTTCTTCATCCATTCCGCCGCAAACCGGCAGGAGAGATTGGCGGTATCCGCATATTGCCGGGCGTCGGTGGGCTTTAAGATCTGCACAGTCACTGTCGCCACCCGGGATACATTTCCCGCAGGGTCCGTGGCGGTGTAGGTGAAGGAGTCCACGCCTACCTTGTTCTTTTTGGGGGTGTAGGTGAAAGTGCCGTCCTGCCGCAGCTCCACATTGCCCCGCTTGGGGCCCCGGATCACGGTATAAGTCAGAGTCTGCTGCTCGGGATCTTGGGCTTTCAGGACACCGTCATTGGACAGGTTCTTGTAGGTCTCAATGGAAAGATCCTGCGCTACGGGAGCTTTGTCCTCCTTGCCCCGAATGCCGATGGTCATGGTGGCGGTCTTTTCCACCCGGTTGGGGTAGATGGGCAGATAGCTGATGACTGCCTGGGCATCCTCTTGGGTGCGCAGAGGCTGGAAGGTCATCTGCTCCAATTGCCCCGCCGTGAGGATATCACCGGGGCGCAGCACCCGGTTGCCCAGCAGTACAGTGCCGGAAGCGGGATCTGGCAGCTGGGTGATGCAGATGCCGGAAAGGGCCTCCTCTGCGGGGGAGAACTCCTGCCCGGTAAAGCAGTACACCTGGTCGCAGTCCACCTCTGCGGCGGCTGCGCTCATGCCCAGTCCCAGCAGACAGCATGCCGCCAGCACCAGACATAACAAACGAACTCGTATCATGGAAAAACCTCCTGTTTTTGTGTTCGCAGGTAGTGTTTGCCATGGCGCGGAAAATATACCGGAAAAGAAAAATAAAGGAGTGCCGAAGCACTCCTTTATACCAGTCTGTCAAAAAACTGGTTTTTTGACAGACTGACAGAGGGCAAAGGAGCCGTCAAGACAAGCAACTCGCACGCATCGGCGTACAGATGGTACGTTAGCGTGCGAGTTGTGCAGTAAGTCAAAATGCCTTGCGTAGCAAGCATGTTCACCCCTCATCCGTCAAAAATCAAAGATTTTTGCCACCTTCCCCCAGGGGGAAGGCTCTTCGCAAAATTCTTTACTTAATATTGCATTTTGACGGTTGACGGCTTTTTTGACACTCTGAAATAAAGGAGTGCCGAAGCACTCCTTTATTTATTGCGTTTGTTAAAAACCTTCTTGCCGCCGTTGGGTGCGCAATGCTTTGCGTTTGGCGGCAGCGTCGTGTTCAGCCTGCTGTTCCGGGGTCTGGATCAAAAGACCCGGCACTTCCACCGGCTGTCCGTCACTGTTGATGGCAACCATGTCGATGTAGGCGCGGTTGATCATTTTTCGGACACCATCCATAGATTCGGTGTAGGTATCCACCCGGATCTCCATGGAGGAGCGGCCCACATAGGTCACTTGCCCTTGCAGTACCACCAATTCCCCCTCGTAGGCGGGGGCTTTGAATTGAAGGTTGTCGATGGCGGCAGTGGTGACCGTTGCGCCGGAATGGCGAATGGCAACGATCCCTGCCAGCTCGTCGATCCAGTAGAGAAGCTGTCCGCCGAAAAGTCTGCCGTAGTGATTGATGTGGGACGGGCGAATCAGGTACTGCTGCTCAGTCATGGAGTCAGCAGCGGTTTTCATGGTTCTCATGGTTTAGGGAAGCAGACGGTAGGGAGGAATGCGGAAGGCGTTGTAAGCCATGCGGAAGGCTTCTGCGTACTCCACACCGCACTGGATGCCACGGAATTTTGCCATGGTGGTCATGCCTTCAAAGAAGTCCTTGTCGCCAAGGGCGTCCTTGTAGTTGTCCTGCATCCACTGGATCTGGCTCTGGTGGGCGTAGCACATCTCCCGCTTCAATTCCATTTCCGCGGTGATGTCCACATACTCGGTGGGGTCAAAGCCGACACCGTGAACCGGCTCGAAGTAGAACAGGTTGGGGATCTTGTCGTAGGGCTTGTTGGGGGTCTCGATCTTGGCAATGGGGATCATGACCGCCACATCGTTGACCATCTTGCTGGTGAGCTCATGGTCGGGGTTGTAGTCTCTGGGGTTGTGGGTCAGGATCACGTCTGCCTTGCAGTAGCGGATCAAATCAATAATGGCGATCCGGGCAGCTCTGTCCTCGAAGAACATCTCGTCATCATAATCCAGGCAGATGTATTCTGCGCCGATGACGGCAGCAGCGCGGCGAGCTTCTTCCTTACGGATCTTGGCGATTTCTTCCATAGATAAGGTGGCGGAGCCTACGTTACCGTTGGTAATGGTGGCGGTAAAAACCTTGTGACCTTGCTTTGCATACTTGGCGAGGGTACCGCCACAGGATTCTTCGATGTCGTCGGGATGGGCGCCGATGGCTAAAATATTCATACTATACTCTCCTTATGTTTATTGTTGTGACACGGGTTGCGTTTGTATACAAGTTCTATTATAAAGATACGGGACTTTTCTGTCAAGTCGTTGGTGGTGGGTTACTTTTTCATTTCCAGGTAAGGCAAAACGGTAAAACCGCATCTTTTGTATAAATGAACGGCTCTCTCGTTTTCCGGTTCTGCTTCCAGACGGAAAATGCAACCGGGATAGGCTTCGGTAATGAAGTTCATAAGCATTTTTCCAAGACCCATGCCCCGGCAGGCTTCTTTTATATATAGGTCTTCAATCCAGATGCAGGGCTTGCCAAATTCGGTGGAAAAGCTTTTGGCGACCATGGTGTAGCCCTGTATGTTGCCTGCGTCTTCAATGACGTATCCTTCCAGATAGGGATTGTCGCTGATGCAAATGTCAATATCGGTGGAAAAGATTTCTTCTGAGCCATTGCTCAGTACGGCGGGGGAAGCGTAAAACACCCGCATCATTGCAAGGATGTGGGGCTTGTCGTGGGCGGTCATGGGGCGGATTGCGGTCATATTTTTCATCTCCGAAAGGCAAATTTTATTAGGATTATATGCCAAAACACCAAGGAAAGCAAGGGCTCAGGAAGAAATGCTGATTTTCGGCTGATTTTTGCGTATTTAGGCTTGACATTTACTTGAAAGTGACTATAATCAATTTTATCACATTAGCACGGTAAAGTGCTGTAAGGGGTATTGTATGCAAAACTGGCACACAAAAAGCACAGAGGCTCTGTGCAAGGCGATTCTTTCTTTAACCACAGAGCAGGAAGTTCTGGCATTCTTGGAGGATATCTGCACCATCAAGGAGATTCAGGATATCTCCCAGAGACTGACGGTAGCGCAAATGCTCAGTCAGGGCATCAGCTATATCACCATTTGCAAAGAGACCGGCGCCAGCACCGCTACCATCAGCCGGGTCAGCCGATGCTATGAGTACGGCGCCGGGGGCTATAAGAACGTGATCGCCCGGCTGAATGAGGAGAAAGACAATGTTTGATACGGGAATTTTGAAAAATGAAGAGAAGGCGGTATTTGACCTGCGGGCGCTGTACCGGAAGTGCGGATACCTGCCTTATAAAATGAGCAAGTTTGAGTCCTATGAATTTTATATTCAGAACAAGGATTTTCTGGTGAGTGACCGGATCATCACCTTCAACGATACCAATGGCAAGCTCCTGGCATTGAAGCCGGACGTGACCCTTTCCATTATCAAAAACGGCGAGGACGTGCCCGGCTGTAAGCAGAAAGTTTGTTACAACGAAAATGTCTATCGGATTTCCGAAAACACCCATCAATTTAAGGAGATCATGCAGGCGGGACTGGAATGCATCGGCGACATTGACTTGTACGATATATTTGAAGTGGTGTCCCTTGCTGCCCAAAGCCTTGCGCTGATCTCCGAAGATTTCGTGCTGCAAATCTCCCATCTGGGCGTTTTGTCTGCTGTTTTGGATCAGGTTTGCCCGGATAAGGCGTTTCAGCAAAAGGCGATCGACTGCATTCAGAGCAAAAATACCCACGATCTGTCCCGACTTTGCGCACAGTATGGGGCAGATGACACCGTGCTGACTCAGCTTGTTTCTGCCTATGGTCCCCGGGATAAGGTGCTGGCGCAGCTGAAAACCATGGGCTGCGGGGAAGCGCCTTTGCAGGAATTGCAGGAATTGTCGTCACTGCTGGATCAGCTGCCTTGGGGGGATCAGATCATCTTTGATTTCTCCTTGGTGAATAACCTGAATTACTATAACGGCATTGTATTCCAGGGCTTTTTAAGCGGTATCTGGGAGCGTGTTCTGGCTGGCGGTCAGTACGACAAGCTGATGCAGAAGCTGGAACGGCGGTCCGGCGCCATCGGTTTTGCCCTGTATCTGGACCTTTTGGAGCAATTGCCGGCAGAAACCGGGGATTATGATGTGGATGTGCTGCTGATTTACGATGATGCCGGGGATAAATCCCTTTTGGCAAAGACCGTAGGGGAGCTGACCCGGCAGGGAAAGACCGTCAGCGCCCAAAAGAGCATTCCCCAAAAGCTGCGGTATCGGCAGCTTCTGAAACTGTCAAAGGAGGGCGAGTTATGCTGAATGTGGCATTACCCAAGGGTCGGCTGGGCGAGAAGGTATACGCGATGTTCGAAGCGGCGGGTTTTGCCTGTCCCTCCATTAAGGAAAACAACCGGAAGCTGGTGTTTGAGAACCCGGAAACCCAGGTCCGATACTTCTGGGTCAAGCCTTCGGACGTTGCCATCTATGTGGAGCGGGGCGCAGCGGATATCGGCGTTGCCGGTAAAGACATTCTATTGGAGTACGAGCCGGATGTTTATGAGCTTCTGGACCTGAATCTGGGCAAGTGCCGCATGGCGGTGGCTGCCCCGGCAGATTTCCATGACAATGAAAACCGCACCTTGCGTGTGGCAACAAAATTTACCAATATTGCCGCCGGTTACTATGCAGGCATCGGACGGCAGATCGACATTATCAAGCTCAACGGCTCCATCGAACTGGCGCCCATTCTGGGACTGTCCGATGTGATCGTGGATATTGTGGAGACGGGCACCACCTTGAAAGAGAACAATCTGACGGTGAAGCAGACCATTTTGCCCATCAGCGCAAGGCTCATTGCCAACAAGGCAAGTTTTCAATTCAAAGGCGCCCAGATCGAAACCCTTCTGGGCCAAGTAAGAAACCAGGTGAATAATTGTGATTAAGATTTATAATTATGGGCAGGTGTCCGATGAAGAGATCTTTGCCCGGGAGAATATCTCCGCCAATGTGGAGGGCGTGGTAGCCCAGATCATTGCCACTGTGATCCAGAAGGGCGATGGGGCGCTGTTTGACTATGCCGCCCAATTTGATAAGGTCAATTTAACCGCTTTGGAAGTGACCCAAGAGGAGCTCGATGAGGCGTTTGCCTCCGTAGAACCGGAATTTTTGGAGGTTTTGCGGGAGGCTGCCGCCAATATCCGCGCCTATCATGAAAAGCAGGTGCGCAACAGCTTCCTGCTCAATGAGAAAGACGGCGTGGTCATCGGCCAGAAGGTGACCCCCATTGAAAAGGTGGGTCTGTACGTTCCCGGCGGCACGGCGGCATACCCCTCCACGGTGCTGATGGATTCCATTCCTGCCAAGATCGCAGGCTGCAAAGAGATCGTCATGGTGACCCCGCCCGGCAAGGACGGCAAGGTCAACCCCGCCATTCTGGCAGCTGCCAAGATCGCCGGTGTGGACCGCATTTTTAAGGTAGGCGGCGCCCAGGCGGTGGCAGCGCTGGCTTACGGAACAGAAAGCATTCCCAAGGTGGATAAGATCGTAGGCCCGGGCAATGCCTATGTGGCAGAAGCCAAAAAGCAGGTATTCGGCAAGGTTGCCATTGATATGATCGCCGGTCCCAGCGAGATTCTGGTGGTGGCAGATTCCACTGCCAACCCCCGGTTCGTGGCGGCAGACCTGCTGAGCCAGGCAGAGCATGATAAGATGGCAAGCGCGGTGCTGGTCACCGACAGTTATGCCTTTGCAGAGGAAGTCAGCAAGGAAATGGAAATCCAGATTCCTCAATTGCCTCGGGCAGAGATCGCCCGGGCGTCCGTTGACAATAACGGCAAGATCATCGTGGCGGAGGGCAATCTAATGTTGGCAATCGATATTGCCAACCGCATCGCCCCCGAGCATTTGGAGCTTTGCGTGGACAATCCCTTTGACTATCTGGATAAGATAAAACATGCCGGTTCGATCTTTATGGGCAAGTATTGCCCTGAGGCGTTGGGAGATTATTTCGCAGGGCCCAATCACACCCTGCCCACCAGCGGCACGGCGCGGTTCTCTTCCCCTTTGTCTGTGGATGATTTTGTGAAAAAGACCCAGTTTACTTACTATACACAAGCGGCTTTGGGGGCAGTGGCGGATAAGATCGCGTTGTTTGCCCGTAAAGAGGGCCTGGATGCCCACGCCAAGAGCGCAACCATTCGTTTTGAGGATCAAAAATGAGTAGATTTTTTACAAAGAGATTTGCCTCCCTGACACCCTATACCCCCGGTGAGCAGCCCAGGGATATGCAATATGTCAAGCTCAATACCAACGAATCTCCCTTTCCCCCGTCTGCCGGGGTCACCGCTGCGGTGGCGGCGGAATGCGGCAAGCTGCAACTGTATTCTGATCCGGAAAATACCGCCCTGCGGAAAAAACTGGCGCAGACCTACGGGGTCCAACCGGCGCAGGTGCTGGTTGCCAACGGTTCTGACGATATTCTGAACTTTGCCTTTATGGCATTTGCAGATGAACAGTCCCCCTTGGCATTTCCGGATATCACCTACGGCTTTTATCCGGTGTTTGCGGAACTGAACCACATTCCCTATACCCAGATCCCCTTGCAGGCGGATTTTTCCATTGATCCCCGGGACTACATGGGCATAGGAAAGACTGTGGTGATCGCCAATCCCAACGCCCCCACCGGACTGACTTTGTCTCTTACAGACATTGAAGCCATTGTTAGCAGCAACCCGGATAATGTGGTGATCGTGGACGAAGCCTATGTGGATTTTGGCGCTCAAAGCGCCGTATCTCTGGTGGACCGGTATGAAAATCTGCTGGTGACCCAGACCTTCTCCAAGTCCCGGTCTATGGCAGGCGCCCGGCTGGGCTTTGCCATTGGCAATGAGAAGCTCATCGCGGACTTAAACACCCTGAAATACTCCACAAACCCCTATAATGTCAACCGTATGACGGAGTTTGCAGGTGTTGCGGCGCTGGAAGAGGATGCCTATTATCGGGAAAATGCCCGCACTATCATGGCAAACCGCCAATGGACCGCAGAGCAATTGCAGAAATTAGGCTTTACGGTGTTGGATTCCAAGGCAAACTTCCTCTTTGCCAAATCTGACCGCATGGACGGTGAAACATTGTACTTGGAACTGAAAAAGCGGGGGGTGCTGGTGCGGCACTTTACAAAGGAGCGCATCGCCCAGTATAACCGCATTACCATCGGCACAATGCCCCAGATGGAAACGCTGATCAGAAACATCAAAGATATCTTGGAGGCGGAACTATGAGAACAGCCCAAATCAAGCGCACTACCGGGGAAACGGATATTTCCCTTGTCTTAAATCTGGACGGCGTCGGCGCATCCGATTGCCGCACAGGCTGCGGTTTTCTGGATCACATGCTGACCCTGTTTGCCAAGCACGGCCGGTTTGATTTAAATGTCACCTGCGTGGGGGATACGCATGTGGATTATCACCACACGGTGGAGGACATCGGTATCTGTCTGGGCAAAGCCTTTGCCCAGTGCCTGGGAGATAAAAAGGGAATTATCCGCTATGGCGATACCACCCTGGCAATGGACGAAAGTCTCATCCTGTCTGCGGTGGATATTTCCGGTCGGGGCGGCTGCTATTACGCCTTGGATATCCCCACGGAAAAAGTGGGGGATTTTGACACAGAACTGTGTCAGGAGTTTTGGATCGCCTTTGCAAGGGATGCGGGTCTTACCCTGCATATCCGTCAGCTGGCGGGCAGCAACTCCCATCATATTATGGAAGGCGCGTTCAAATCCGTTGCCCGGAGTCTGCGAAAGGCGGTTGCCATTGATCTGGCATTTGCTGACGAAATACCTTCTACAAAGGGGATTTTGGGATGATCGCAATTATTGATTACGGGGTGGGAAACCTTTTCTCTCTGCGCTCCTCTCTGGCGCGGATCGGGGCGGAGACGGTGGTCACATCCGACCCGGAAATGATTCGCCGGGCGGATAAACTGATCCTCCCGGGCGTTGGCGCATTTGCCGACGCAGCCAAAAAGCTCCGGGATTCCGGGCTGGATGTATTGGTGAAGGAGCAGGTGGCACAGGGCAAGGAGATCATGGGCATCTGCCTTGGTATGCAGCTGCTGTTTGAAAAAAGCTATGAATTTGGCGAGCATGCCGGTCTGGGACTGCTCAAAGGCAGTGTGGTGGGCATGGAAGGGACGCTGCCGTCCCACTTGAAAATTCCCCACATTGGTTGGAATGCCCTGTCTTTCTGTAAGGAAAGCAAGCTGCTGCGTTATATCAAGGAAGGGGACTGTGTGTATTTTGTCCATTCCTTCTACGTGGACCCCGGCGCGGAAAGTGTGGTTGCCACCACCGAGTACGGCAGGGCGGTGACTGCCGCGGTGCAGAAGGGAAATATGATGGGCTGCCAGTTTCACCCGGAAAAAAGCGGCGAAGTGGGTCTTAACATCCTGCGGGCCTTTTGCGAAAGGGAGGAAAGGGTATGATCTTATTTCCTGCTGTTGATCTGTTTGAAAAAAAGGCCGTGCGCCTTTATAAGGGCGATTACGCCAACATGACGGTTTACAGTGAAAATCCCATTGAAATTGCCCGGGATTTTGAAAGCAAAGGCTGCACCCATATCCACATGGTGGACTTGGAGGGGGCAAAGGACGGCACCACCCCCAATCTTGCCATTGTAGAACAGGTGGCAAGGGAGACCTCCCTGTTTGTGGAGATCGGCGGCGGTATCCGGAATATGGAAACCGTAGATCGTTACTTAAACGCCGGGGTGTCCCGGGTGATCTTGGGTACGGCGGCGGTAAATGACGAGGCATTCCTGCGCGCCGCCGTTGCTGCTTACGGCGATAAGATCGCCGTGGGCGCAGATGTGAAGGACGGGTATATCGCCATTAAGGGTTGGCTGGAAAAATCCAACCTGACCTTGGAGGCGTTTCTGGAAAAGATGGAGTCTATGGGTGTCAGGAACATTATTTGCACCGATATTTCCAAGGACGGCGCCATGCAGGGCACCAATCTTGCTCTGTACCGGGAACTGTCTAAACAATTCCGGTTGGATATTACCGCCTCCGGCGGCGTATCCACCATGGAGGATATCCGGCAGCTGCGAAAAATGGATATCTACGGCGCAATCATCGGAAAAGCCTACTATACCGGCGCCATTGACCTGGCAGAAGCGTTGGAGGTGGCAAAATGATCACAAAACGAATTATCCCCTGTCTGGACATTAAAAACGGACGGGTGGTGAAAGGCACCAATTTTCAGGGTCTTGCGGACGTATCCTCCCCTGTGGAGCTGGCGAAGTTTTACTCCGACAACGGCGCCGATGAGCTGGTTTTTTATGACATCACTGCCTCTTCCGAGGGTCGGCAGCTGTTTACGGATGTGCTGTGTCAGGTGGCGTCCCAGATCTTCATTCCCTTGACGGTGGGCGGCGGCATCAATACGGTGGAGGATTTTGACAGGGTCTTAAAATGCGGCGCGGACAAGGTGAGCGTCAATTCCGGCGCCATCCGCAATCCCCAGCTGATCTACGATGCCGCCCAGAAGTACGGCAGTCAGTGCGTGGTGCTGTCGGTGGATATCAAGCGGGTGGACGGCCAGTTCCGGGTCTTTGCCAAGGGCGGCAGAGAGGACACCGGCATGGAGGCCATTGCATGGATCAAAAAGGGCGTGGCGCTGGGCGCAGGGGAAGTGGTGGTCAATTCCATCGACACCGACGGTGTGAAGCAGGGCTTTGACATCGAAATGCTCCGGGCGGTGTGCGATGCGGTGAATGTGCCGGTGATCGCCTCCGGCGGCGCAGGCGCTGTGGGGCACTTTACCGATCTGTTCCACGCAATTGACACCATCGACGCAGCCTTGGCGGCATCGGTATTCCATTTCGGGCAGATCCAGATTCCCGATTTGAAGGAAACTTTGCGAAATAACGATATTATTGTGAGGTTATAATATGCTATCCATAGACGAACTGAAATTTGACGAAAAGGGTCTGATCCCCGCAGTGGTAGTGGATTCCATCACCAAAAAAGTGCTGACAGTGGCCTATATGAACCGGGAGAGCCTGCAAGTCTCCATGGAAAAGGGGCTGACCTGCTTTTGGAGCCGTTCCCGGCAGGAGCTGTGGCTGAAAGGGGAGACCAGCGGTAACTATCAGCACATTGTCAGCATTACCGCCGATTGCGACGGCGATGCCTTGGTGGTGATGGTAGAAAAGGACGGCCCTGCCTGCCATACCGGCGCGGATTCCTGCTTTATGAACCCTGTTTGGGAAAATGAGAGCTTGCAGGAATTCAGCCTGCAAGGGCTGTATGATATGCTGGTGGGCAGAAATGAAAACCGCCCCGAGGGTTCTTACACCACCTATCTTTTTGAAAAGGGCATCGACAAGATCCTGAAAAAAGTGGGCGAGGAATGCACCGAGGTCATCATCGCCGGCAAGGCGGATGACAAAAAGGAAACGGTTTATGAGCTTGCAGACCTTGCTTATCACGCCATGGTGCTGATGGTGCAGATGGGCATTACTGTGGAAGATGTCCACAGAGAGCTTGCTTCCCGGCACATCATTGACCACAAGGTCAAGCAGGAAAAAATGACCAAGTGATCCCTTTAATACAAGACCCAGCCGAGGACAAAGTGTCCCGGCTGGGTCTTTGCGTGGGAACTGTCAAAACCTTTGTAAAATTTTGGTAAATTCGCTGTTTTTCTCATATTCCTATGATATAATACCTGAAAAAGGAGGTACGAATATGCTGACATACGAAGAAATTACCGGAAGTGAAGCCATTCGAACATACATTATCCGCGCGGATGAATCCTTGGGCGCGCTGGGTTATACAGAGCATAGCTTTGCCCACGTGATGCACGTGGCGGAAACCGCCGGGTATATTTTGCAGACCATGGGTTATGATGCCCGCACGGTAGAGCTGGCGAAGATCGCCGGATATCTCCACGATATCGGGAATCTGGTAAATCGGAAGGATCATTCCCAATCCGGCGCGGTGATGGCTTGGAGCATTCTCAACGATATGGGCTGCGATCCTGCTGAAATGGCTACCATCGTCACTGCCATCGGCAACCACGATGAGGGCACCGGCGTTCCCGTGAACGCAGTCGCCGCCGCCATGATCCTGGCAGATAAGGCGGATGTGCGCCGCAGCCGGGTCAGAAACACGGACTTGGCTACCTTTGATATTCATGACCGTGTGAACTACTCTGTCAAGAAGTCATCTTTGAAGATCAATGAGGACAAGACTTTGGTGAAGTTGAAGCTGACCGTTGATACCAAGTTTGGTTCGGTGATGGAGTATTTTGAGATCTTTATGCAGCGTATGCTTCTGTGCCGCAAGGCAGCAGAAAAGCTGGGCCTGCAATTCCGGCTCATCATCAATGAGCAGCAAGTACTCTGAAACAACGCCCCCAGCCGCTTGCGGCTGGGGGCGTTTTGCCAATATTTACCCACGGTATTTTGTCTTGTATCCGTGGTTTTCCCGGGGTCTTAGATCGTTGGGATACATAATGTCTGAATAAATGTCTTTTTGAAGCTTTTTCACCAGCTGGTATACCTCTGCATAGTCCGAAATGCTGTTGATACGAAGAATAGCGGGCATATTCTTATTTGTCATTTGATTTGTAGTGATTTGAATATCACCCACATGGAACATCTGATCAAAAACGCCTCTGTGCAAATTTACACGGGACAGTTCGGCAAATGTTTTTGCTTCCAGATTCATTGTAAAAATGCCGCTTGAAATATAAACTGCATGATCTGTGACGATATAATAGGTGTTTTTGTATTTCTTGAAGGCGAAGATAACGCCGGAAAGATAGATCCAGACCGGCATCATATGAAATAACAGAAACGGTGTCAGTATGGCGTTGAATTCGCCGGAGGCAAGTCCCAGAAAACCAAGGTCAATGACTGCCCAAATAATTGCAACTGGTAAAAGAGGGTTGAAGATGCTTTCAAAAATAAAACATCTTTTATCCGGTTTTCCTTCGTAGAGAACTGTTTCGTCGTTTCCTACCATGCTTTTTAATTCTTCTACCATATTGAACGCTCCTTTCTGCGCTTAATCATAAATTTAAGTTTTGCAAACTGTTTTCTAAATTATATACCGATCGTCCATAGAAATCAAGATTTTCTGCATGCTTCCCGATTTTTGGTTTTCGGCTTCTATGTTAATGGCGTAACACTTGCCGACGGAATCGTAGGGGCGAGCATTGCTCGTCCGCTTGTCCTACTCGTATCGGGGTACGGACGACCAATGGTCGCCCCTACAAGTTGAAATTACACACAATGCATGCTATAATAGCCCCAACGAAAGCGAGGGTTTTCCATGATAAAAATTCTATTCGTCTGCCATGGGAAGATTTAAGCCTGGCACGGCATACCAAGCTATACAATGCTATGCCACCTTTTGCAATGGGTTGAGCCCATTTGTATTACTCGCATACTACTTTTGAAAAAAACCATTTTGCCTCGAATATGACACAAATAGCACAGCCGCCGACCATTTGGCCAGCGGCTGCTTTCATTATTTTATCAAGCCGTGCTGCAAGAATGCATTCTTAGATGCTCTATACCAGGTTTTAATATAGGAATCCTTCAGCAGTTCCTTGTCGTTATTGACCAATTCAAGAAATACTCTCGTAAGGCCATCCCAATCAGCAATATCGCCCTTCGGGTAAAGTGTCCAATGGATTTCATCTATTGTGTAATTGCTTTTCATAGAGTTGTTCTTCATTGATGTTGTAACCCAGTTTGATTCATCATCGTGTCCACCCTTTGCGATGGGATAGATGTGGTCGAGCGTGGGTACAAGCTCCCAATAAGCAATATGTGTATCCGTCATTTTCCAGTGTGGCTGATACGGAAACTCATTGGGAAAATAATTTGATAAGATTTTAAGTATTCCTGGATTTAATAACTTTTCGCCAGTATATCTATCTATAAAGCCATCACTTATAAATTGATTCATTTTTTGAGCCATAGTATAGGCACGCTTTTCGATTTCGTAGTATGTATGCGGATATTCTTGGCAAATGATTGTTTTAGCCGCAGCCTTATTGCCCGATAAAAGCATATTTGCTATGTCGGACATTACCGCACTTCTCTCTTTAGTCATTTGTTTGCCCCCATTTGTTTTCAGATTATTTAAGCACAGCCGCTGACCAATGGTCGGCGGCTGCTTTGTGTTATTGTTGATGTTCTAGGACAATATGCACTTTAACATTCAGTTTATCGTCCGCTTGGATAATTTCGGATATGTATCCGCCTGTTATTTCGTATCCATCGTTTACAAGGGCATCAATTTTGTCTGCTGTTCTCTTATGAATGTAGCCAACATCATAGGAAGCTTGGGTCGATACAAGGTATCTATCTTCCTCGTCCTGTTCAAACCCCAAGGCATCGCCAACATTGGTCTGCTTGATTTCAAACTGCATTTGCGGTGCTCCGTTGTAAACCAGTATTGTGTCAAAGGTAATCGGAGACACATTGCTCGTTGTCTTTTTCTGTGGTTCTTGTTGGGAGATAGGTTGGCTCTGCTGCTTGATGCTTTGTACAGGCTCGTGGTAGCTCGGTACGATTGTACTAAAATTAAAGTCTTGTTCTCTTTTTAATTTTGCTACCTTTTTATAGGTCGAGCCAGCAGAGCCGAGCAGCGCCGCAATAATAATGAACAGCAATCCTACAGGTATAGTGAAAATTCCTGCAATCCCCAACACCCAGGCAACAATCACTAAAAATTTACCTGTGCCGTTATACATATTAGCCGAATAGCGATACTTGCTAATATCAATCGGCTTTTCGTTTCCTTTGACACGCTGTTGAGTGGTGTGATAATCGTAGGTCGCTTTCGTTGTTGAGGACTTATGGGATGTGGAATGCAGCACATCATTAACCCCTATTGTTGTCTTGTTATAGACTTTGTTATATACGGCTTTTTTAGGGTTGTTAATGTAACCCATTCCTTTTTGACCGTACAAGGGGTTTACCGCTTTGTTTACTGTTCTTTTGAGCTTGCCCGTAGTACGAGCACTAATCGACCTCTTTATGCTCGGCTTTCTCATTCCTATTTTCATATTAAAACCTCGCCATATTAGTTTTATTTAATAGAATTATATTCCCAAACTACACAGAAATCAAGATTTACCCCTAAATTACCGCTACCCGCCCTTATCTGCAAAAGCAGCTTCAATGGAGGTAGCGGGATTTTTATGCCCATTTTGTCGGTGCTTGCGACCCTGCTCAAAAGCCGATTTTTCGTCATCTACTTTAGAGGCGTAACTCTTGCCGACGGAATCGTAGGGGCGAGCATTGCTCGTCCGCTTGTCCTACTCGTATCGGGGTACGGACGATCAATGATCGCCCCTACAAGTTGAAATTACACACAATGCGTGCTATAATAGCCCCAACGAAAGCGAGGGTTTTCCATGATAAAAATACTATTCGTATGCCATGGCAATATTTGCAGAAGTCCCATGGCGGAGTTTGTTATGAAGGATCTGGTGAAAAAAGCGGGGCTTGCAGATCGGTTTTTGATCGCATCTGCCGCTGCCAGCCGGGAGGAATTGGGCAATCCCGTGTATCCCCCTGCCCGTCGGGAGCTTGCCCGGCACGGCTTAACCTGCGACGGAAAATACGCCCGGCAGATCACCGCAGCCGATTTGGAAGAATATCATTACATCTACTATATGGACAGCAATAATCGCCACAGATTGGGTCGCATGTTCCCGGATTACACCCGTTTCCTGCCCTTTTTGGACCGGGATGTGGCAGACCCTTGGTACACGGGAGACTTCACCCAGACCTGGGAGGATATTCAGGAAGGGTGCCGGCGGATCTTGGAGGAGCTGAAATGATGGATCTTGAAAAATTGGAGCAGCAGCTGGCAGAGCTTCCCCTGTATTTTTATGGGTTTGTTGACCCCAAATCCTTGGAATTTTCCGAAAGGATCCGCTATATCTGCCGCACTGAGTGTCCCATGTATGACAAGACTTGGGCGTGTCCCCCGGCGGTGGGAGAGGTGGCCCAGTGCCGCGACCGGTGCTTGGGTTATGAGAACTGCTTGCTGGCAGGCACGGTCACTGAGGTGGCGGACATCACTGACATGACCCAGACCCTTGCCACCCGGGCAGATCACGAAGATATCACCAATCAGCTGCGGGAATTGTTCCGCCAGCAGGGGGTAGAGCCCTATGTGCTGTCCACGGAGGCGTGCGCGGTGTGTGATCGGTGCGCGTGGCTGGACGGCGAGCCTTGCCGTCACTCGGAGCGGGTGCATCCGTGCCTGGAAAGCCACGGTATCAATGTGATCCCCACGCTGGAAGCCAACGGACTGGAATTTCAGTATGGGGAAAATGTAGTCACTTGGTACTCCCTTTTTTTCTTTTAGCGTTTCTTGGCTCCCCCCTTTTGGGGGAGCTGGCGCGGCGATAGCCGCGACTGAGAGGGCCCTCTCCACCCAGTGTGCGCACTGGGTACCTCTTCCCAAAGGAGAGGCAAGATGGGATGTTTTCAAATGAAAAACAGGTGTGCGTTTGCACACCTGTTTTTTTAGCTGATCTGGTTTTCAAAGATATTTACGTCCCCGGCTTCGCCCACGTCAAAGTACACATCCAGCATACTCTTGGCGATGGTTGCCAAGGTAGAGCCGTGACCTGCTTTTTCGGCGTAGATGGCAATGGCGATCTGGGGATCGTCCAGAGGGGCAAAGCACACGAACGCGCCGTTGGCGGAGGCGCTGGGAATGCCGTTTTCCGCAGTGCCGGTTTTTGCGGCGATCTTGATGGGGTAGTTACCGAAGGTGGAGTACGCAGTACCCCAGTCAGCTTTGGTGGCCTGGGTAACCATGTACATGCCCTCTTTATAAGTGGCATAGGTGTCATCGGAGATGTCCAGATGGCTCAGAAGCTCCGGCTTGTTCTCTTCCAGAAGCTGCCGGTAGTCGGAGGAGACCACCCGGTTCATAAAGGTGGCTTTGTAGCGGTTGCCCTGATTTGCCAGGGTAGAGGTGTAGGCGCACAGCTGGATGGGGGTGAATCGGTTTTCCGACTGACCGATGGCAGAGAGGATAGCGTCACCGGTGTACCACTGCTTATCGTCGCCCACGTGGAGTTCCGCCTTGGATTCCTTATTGGCTCGGTGACCGATGTACTCCGGCAGTTCCACGCCGGTACGCTCACCAAGGCCCAGACCCTTTGCGGTGGAGTCCATGGCTTGCAGGGAGATCCGGGCGCCAATGTCATAGAAGAAGTAGTTGCAGGACACCATCAGCGCTTTGGCGGCGTTGACAGAGCCGTGGGTCTGTCCGTAATTGGTCCATTGTAGACATTCTACCGGGAATCCCGGAATCTTGTCATACACACCTCTGTCGATGATGACGGTTTCCGCGTCAATGAGTTTGGCTTCCATTGCCGCTACCACCATGCTCATCTTGTAGGTAGAGCCGGGGGGATAGGTAGCAAGGAGCGCCCGGTTGTAGAGGGGTTTCAGTTCGTTTTTGGCAAGCTCCTCGTAGTTTTCAAAGAAGGTGTTCAGATCGTAGGAGGGATAGCTGGCGCAGGCAAGGATCTGTCCGGTCTTTACGTCCATGGCGACGAATGCGCCGCCTTCCACGTCGTGGCCGTCCTTGAATTTACCGTCCTTGTCCGGCTTTTTCAGATCTTCAATGACTCGCGCCATCTGGTCCTCGCCGGCCATCTGGATGCCCAGATCAATGGAGACTTCCACATTGGAGCCTGCCTTTGGCTCCTGCCAATACTTGGAGGAAACCAGCGTGCCATCGGTGGTGACGGTGTCCTCCCGCCATCCGTCTACGCCGTGGAGGTATTCCTCGTAGGCGGCTTCCAGACCGTCCTGTCCTACTTGGGCATCCATATCATAGCCGGGGATATTCTGGTAATATTCCCACTGCTCGGCATTCATTGCGCCCACATAGCCAAGGATATGGGCGGCGTATTTGGTGTTGTACTCCCGGACGGTGGAGGCTTCTACCTTCATACCGGGAATGTTCAGCTCTACGATAGCAGAAAGCGCTTCGTCGCTGGCATCGGCAAGGAATACAAAGGTAGGCAGACTTCCCACGCATTTGCGCAGGGTCATCTCATAGAGGATACCGATGACCTTTCGGGCCTCATCGTCGGTCCATTCCTCGGGGATATCGTACTTTTCCCGGAGCTTTTGCACCAGCAGGGGCGCGGTGATATCCGAATCCAGACCCTTCATGTAGTCCAGATAGGTTTGGAAATGGTCCTGCCAGATGGCGTTTTGCTGATCCAAAGTGTAAGTAAATGGCCGTTCTTTGGATATGGGGAAGTGCTCGGTGTATTCAATACCCGCTTCCTCGCACCGTTTTACCAGCCGCAGGAGGTTTTCATTGGTGCCGCTGGCGTTGAGGAGCACGTAGTGGTTGATGATCAGATCGTAACTGGCGCGGTTGCTTACCAAAAGGTTACCGTTTTTGTCCAGAATATGGCCCCGGGAAGCTTTGACCCGGGTGAGGGTGGTAAAGGTGGCTTGGTTGTTGGTGCTGCCGCCGGTTTCGATGATTTGCAGATCATAAAGTTTGAAGGCAAAAAAGCCTAATACCACGGCAAATAGCAGCAAAATAATAACAGCGCGGTTTTTACTTATTCTTTCCATGAATGGCCTCCAAAGGCACCGATGGCCTTTATAACGGGATACATTGCGGGCACGGTGATGAGGGACAGCACCGCGGTGATGAAAAAGCCGTAGATCCGGGATAGGGGGGTCAGCCCCAGAAACAGACCGAAGGCAAAGTTAGTGAACACATACAAAACCATGGCGATGCCGGTGCACAAAAATGCGGAAGAGAAATTCTCTTGCAGAAATGCCTGCCGGAAAATGCAGGTTAAAACGGCATAAAAGGTAATAGCTACCATGGAGTAGGGTCCCGGTGCTGTACCGGAAAACAGATATAACAGACCCGATACCAGGGCAAACACACTGCCGGTGTGGGTACCTTCCAGAATGCAGATGAGGAAGATGGCGCAGGGCACCAGCTCCGTGGACGCGCCCAGTAGCCGCACCCGGCTCAGCAGCACGTCCTGAATCACGGAAAGCACTACCAGAAATGCCCCGTAAAACACCCATTTCAGCAGGGATTTCTGCTGCTTCCGGGTGAGGATCAGGTGGCTGAGGAAGGTGGTACTGGGCTTGTCCGGGCGAAAATCATGTTTTTTTGCCATGGCGATCACCCGGCGTTGTATTGGGTCACGATAAAGACCTGTTCCAGACTGCGCACATCTGCCGCCGGTTCCAGAAGGGCATATTTTGCAACGCCTGTATCGTCAAAGCCTGCATCCACCACGTGCCCCAGCACCAGATTCCGGGGATACACCGTAGAACCGGTGGTGACCACCTGGTCGTGATTGCGGATGGTGGCGGAGGAGGGCAGGTAGTTCATACGCAAAAGGCCATCCAGACCAGAGGCGTAGCCGCCCTGCACCATGCCGCTGTGACCGGAGGCGGCAATGGTGGCGCTGATCTCCAAGGAGGAGTCCAGCACGGACTTGACCACCGCGTAGTTTACACCTACCTCGCTGACCAGTCCTACCAGTTCGCCGTAGGCGGTGATGGCGCACATACCCGCTTCAATGCCGATATTGCTGCCCCGGTTGATGGTGAAGGTGTTGCTCCAATCGGCGGAGCTGGTGGAGATGATGTAGGCGTCCACCAGTTTGTAGTCCTCATTGGTGTTTACCAAATCCAATGCGGCGCGCAGGCGCTCATTTTCCTGCTTGGTGGCGTAGGCATCTCTTGCTTCATCTTCTACGGCGGCAAGCTGCTCTTTCAGCGCCTGATTCTCCGCCAACAGGGATTCGTATCCGAAAATATAGTCGTAGACCTGCCGGGACTGGTCTGCCAGCTTGGCAGCGCCTGCGCGGAAGGGTGTCAGTACACCCTGTACCACCATTTGGGGCAGTTTCAGTCCCGTCAGGGAGCTGACCACCGCCAGCACGATGGCAAGGAGCACCGCCGCCACCAGCACGATCCGTATGCGGCTTGTGAAAAAGTGTTTCATACCAAATCCTCCATGAGTTCCGGGGCGATTTCTTTTAGGATCTGCCCCAGCCGGCATACCGGCAGACCCACCACATTAAAGTAGTCGCCTACGATCTTCTCTGCAAACAGGGCGGCGCCCCCTTGGATCCCGTAGCTTCCCGCTTTGTCCATGGGCTCGCCGGTGCGGATGTAGGCGCGGATCTCCCCATCAGAAAGCTGCCGGAAGTGAATGTCCGTCACCTCGGTGCATACCGTGGCGGCATCACCCCGCAGGACGGTCAATCCGGTCATCACCTGATGATCCTTGCCGGAGAGCAGACGCAGCATCCGGAAGGCATCGGCTTCATCAGCGGGCTTGCCCAGAACATTGCCGTCGCATACCACGATGGTGTCTGCGGCAATCACAATATCGTCCTTCTCCCGGACAATGGCTTCCGCCTTTAACCGGCTGACCCGGGCAACCTCCTCGTAGGGAGGGCGGGTACTGTCCATGGTTTCGTCAATATCTGCCACCCGGACGGTGAAGGGCAGGCGAAACAGCTCCATCAGCGCTTGCCGCCGGGGGGATTGGGATGCCAGAATCAGTTGCATAGGATCTCCTTAAATGCAAAATGCTTTTGTAGGGGCGAGCATTGCTCGTCCGTTGCCGCAGGAACAAAACTGCATACGCGGACGACCGATGGTCGCCCCTACATATGCGATTGCGTATTTTTTCAAATACAGCAATTCTTAATTATAATTCTTATTCTACGCCCCGCAGGTACAGTCCCCGGGTGGCTGCGCCCGGATCAAAGGGGGTGGGGTTATGGCAGGCAGACAGGACTCTGTCCACCTCCTTGGGGTTTTCTGTGGTAAAGTACAGCCGCTTTGCCCACAGACCCAGTCGGGCAAGATCCTCCTGCCGGTCCAGCCAGTTGAGCTTTTTGCCGTTGAGCAGGACGCTGCGGCAGGTGTTGCCGTCTTTGATAATGGGGAATTCCGCCCCGGTCTTGTCCGTCAGCTTAGTCTGACCGGTGTGACAGGTGCACTTTCCGGTCCTGCCCATGATCAGACAGTTCTCGGTAATCATCAGGGGCAGCCGTCCGTATACAAGAATTTCGCAGGGGACAGCCTTACTCAAATCCCGGATCTGGGGAAGGGTCATTTCAAAGCTGAGACAGGCGGAGCGCAGCTGCATATCCCGGGCAAAATTTACCGCGCGGGAGTTGTACAGATTCAGTCCGAAATCGCCTCTTGCGTGCATGCCGCACTCCCGCACCGGGAGCAACAGACCCACATTGCCAATGAGGACTTCCCGGATACCCAGTGTTTTCAGATCTGTAAGATCCTGCCGGAGTTTACTCAATTCTCCGTCATGGACGATCCGGGGCAGCACAGCGCAGACCGTCACCCGGTCAACCAGACGCCGGGTAAATTCCGGATCTTGGGTTAGCAGATGTAGGGGTACGTACAGCACTGCGGGCTGCATCCGCAGAAGATTCTCTGTGATCTGCTCCCGGGTGGTCACCTGTACGGTGAATGCCGGTGGGGTGGATAGCCCCTTATAGTGGGGGACACGGATAGCCCGCCCCAAAGTGGGCAGGTCTCGTCTTGCCCGCTGGGCGGTGAGCAGATTCAGTACGTCCCGGCGCATGGCGTTAATGGCGGCGGCGGACAGGGTCAGTCCCGGGGCAATGTCGGAACGGACCCGGGTGCATAAGTAGGGCGTACCGCCGGTCTTACTGAGTCGGGCGGCAAGGTCATCGTGGGTCAGGGCGATGGTCCGGGCGCGCTCCGGGGCAGGACCCGGCAGGGTGCAGGTGCGACCACTGGCGTCGGTGACGGTGAGCATGGTCTGTCCGGTGTGGACGGTCATGGCAAATTCCACAGGAACCAGCGGGTTTTCTATGGATTCATAGGTCTGCCGCATTTCCTTGTACCACCGCTCATTGCCGGTGTTATCCTCCCGGATGCCGAACATTTGAGGGCCGGTCTTACCGGAATAATAGTCTGTAAAGCCCTGCCGATTGAAGGCGGCAGACAGCTGATCCATCATCTGACGGGTGAGGTTGCCGGTGTCGATGGCTTGGCGGTAGACCTGGGTCACCGCAGCTACATATTCGGGACGTTTCATCCGACCTTCCAGCTTTAAAGAGGCAACGCCCATATTTTCCAGATCCTTTACATACTGGACGGTGCAATTGTCTTTCAGGCTGAGGGGGTATTTGTTCTCCCACCGGTCGTAGCCATAGCTTTGCCGGCAGGGTTGGGCGCAGCGACCCCGGTTGCCGGACCGACCGCCGATGGCAGCAGACAGGTAGCACTGTCCGGAGTAGCTCATGCACAATGCGCCGTGACCGAATACCTCGATTTCAATGGGGGAATTGGCGCAGATGTAGCGGATCTCATCACGGCTCAGCTCCCGGCTCAGCACCACCCGGCTCAGGCCGAGACCGGCGCAGAACTGCACCCCCGGCAGGGAGTGGACGGACATCTGGGTAGAGCCGTGGAGGGGGATCTCCGGCGCCAGCTGGCGGCATAATTCTACAATGCCCAGATCCTGCACGATAAAGGCATCCACCCCCGCCGTGGCGGCATGACGAATCAGCAACCCAGCTTCCTCTGTTTCCCGGTCGGACACCAGTGTGTTCAGGGTCAGATGGACGGCTACGCCGCGAATATGACAGTATTTGACCGCCTCAGTCAGTGCCTGAGGGGTGAAGTTCTTGGCGCTCTGTCGGGCATTGAACTGTCCGCAGCCCAGATACACCGCGTTGGCGCCGTTTTGTACCGCTGCGCGCAGGGCCTCCATGGACCCGGCGGGCGCTAAAAGTTCCAGCATAGTTTTCTCTCTCCGTAGATATACTTGCCAACATTATAGCATAAGAAAGTCCTGACTTCTACCCCATAGGAGAGAAATTTAAGAAAAATTCATTTGTAAATCTATGGCACAAAACCTTCGCCCTTGTTGTCATTGCGAAAAGCGTGATCTCCTTTGATTCCCGCTGTGATGGCAGCTACCAGCATGGGCGCTAGCAGCATGCCCAGAATCCCCCAGAACCGGTATCCCAGATACAAAAACAGCAATGTTACCAGGGGGTCAAGGCCTAAATGCCTGCCCACCAGCCGGGGTTCCAGCGCTGTGCGGGTGAGAAAGGCTGCGCCGTAGATGCACAATAGTCCCACTGACCGCAGATGCTGCCGCTGTATAAGGCATACCACTGCCCATGGCACCAGCACCGTGCCCGTCCCCAGCAAAGGTACGGCATCCACCAGCGCCACTGCCACCGCCCAAAGGGGCGCATAGGGGATCCGCAGTAGGAGAAATCCCGCCAGTACGATGCAAAAGGTGATGGAAGATAGCTTTAATTGGGCTTTTAACCAACCTATGAGGGCATTTTTTGACCGTTTCAGACCGGGAAGCAGCCGGGTTTGCACACTGTCCGGGAGCTTTTCTTGTAGCATTTGCTTACATTTTGGCAGACGGACAGACAGCATGAATGCTGAGAGAATACCGGTGCCCACGCCCAAAGCGCCGTCGGGAATGCGGCTTAAAAAAGAGGTGATCGCCCCGGGCAACCGGACGGTTGCCTGCTCCACAAAGGCAGAGCCGGAGGAGAACAGCCGCGTTACAGAACGGTCTACCAGTGGGCGCACTCCCGCAGGAGCGCGGGCGGCGGCATTTTCCAAAAAATGCTGGACCTGCTGCACCGTCTGCTGGGCGGTGGATTGCAGATCGGGAAGTTTGCTGGCAAGAACCCCCAGTTCCCGCACCAGCGCCGCGCCTAAGACCCCTATCAGCACCATCATCAGCAATAATGTCAGGCTCACCCCTACACCGGCTGCCGCCCATCGGGGCAATTTGCACCGGACACCCAGCCGCACCGCAGGTTCTGCCGCCAATGCCAGTAAAAAACCCAACAAAAAGGGCAACACCAAGGGTAGCAGGTATCGCAGAAACAGCCATATACCTAAAAAACCGCAGGCAAAAAGGGTCGCGCGGCGAATCGTGCTTCGGGACATGGCAGACTCCTTTCTTTTTTCGTTAAGTACGGGGTTGTATTTTTGGGAATATATGCTACAATGAACCGTGAGAACAGGACGTTTGTCCGGCGCAGGAGGACAGCATGAGTAAACAGGCGAAGTATTATGTGGTGGAAGAATCCGCGCTGCCGGAGGTTTTTTTGAAGGTGGCGGAGGCGAAACGGCTGCTTTCCACCGGCGAAGCTACCACTGTCAATGATGCCGCCCGGCTTATGGGCATCAGCCGCAGCGCTTTTTATAAGTACCGGGATTCCATTTTTCCCTTCCGGCAGCTGATGGGTGGCCGGGTGGTGACCTTCCAGCTGCTTTTGCAGGATGAGGTGGGCGCGCTTTTTAAGCTGCTGCCGGTATTTGTAGAAAATAAAGCCAATATTCAAACCATCAATTCCATCGTTCCCACCAACGGCTGCGCGGTGGTAACCATTTCCGCAGAGACCATCAATATGACGGTGCAGGTGGAGGAGCTTTTGGAATTGCTTCGTCAGACACCCGGTGTGGTGAAGGCGGATATTCTGATGTGACCGGAAGACTGCTGCATGATACAGTGCAGCAGCCTTTTTAAAGCTTACCCGTTCCGGTGGAAAATATACCGGAAATTCCCGTCTTGGCAAGGGGAAAACCCTGTGATATACTATAAAAAAACGAGGAGTATCCTATGCCTGTAAAGATAAAAGAGGTCAACTTTAAGGAACTGCTGAAAAAGCCTTTGTTCTGGGAAGTGGCGGTGGGCGCTTTGACGCTGATCATGGTGGCGGTGTTTATTGCCGTTGCCCTGGCAAAGCCTGCCGGGGGCGATCCCCAGCCGGACAGCACCGGCTGGTCCGAAACGGAGACAGATGCCACGGAAAATACCCTGCCGCCCCCGGAAGCAAACCCCATCGGACTGGGCGATTTCTACATGGATGGGGATTACCTTGCCTGCCTGTCCACCCCCTCGGTGCTGGGCATTGATGTATCCTTCTGGCAGAAGGACATTGACTGGCCCAAGGTGAAGGAGGCGGGAGTGGAATTTGCCATGATCCGCGCCGGTTGGCGGGGTTCGGAGCAGGGCGTGCTGGCGGTGGACGACTATGCCCACGCCAATTATCAGGGCGCCAGCGATGCCGGGATCAAGGTGGGCGCTTATTTCTTTTCCCAAGCCATCTCTCCGGAGGAAGCGGTGGAGGAAGCCAAGTATCTGCTGGATATCATCAAGGACTGGAATGTGGAGATGCCCGTGGTGTACGACTGGGAGTTCATCGATGAAAATTCCCGTACTGCGAATATGGACCCCCGGACGTTAACGGATTGTGTCAAAGCATTTTGCGATACGGTGAAAAATGCCGGATACACCCCTATGGTCTACTTCAATAAAAATCAGTCCATGGATATGCTGTACTTACGGGAACTTACGGATTACGGTTTCTGGCTTGCCCAGTACGATACCGTTTTGAATTACCCTTACAAAATTGATATGTGGCAGTATTCAGAGAGCGGCTCTGTGCCGGGCATTGAGGGGAATGTGGACATTGATCTGTATTTCCCTTATGAAGAATAAAAATCCCCCCTCTGCGTTGCTTGTACGCAGAGGGGGCTCGTTTTGCCTGTTATTGCGAGCCCGCATTAGCAGGCGTAGCAATCTTCCGGGAATATGTATATTTTGTTTAATTATCTGTTTGCAATAGAAGAACCCGCCCGTTTTTACAGAAACGGGCGGGTTTCGGTTCATTAGTCAGCCACGTAAGGCAGCAGAGCGATCTGACGGGCGCGCTTGATGGCGGTGGTCAGGTTACGCTGATGGGCTGCGCAGGTGCCGGTGGTACGGCGGGGCAGGATCTTGCCGCGCTCGGACAGGTAACGGCGGAGCTTGGCGGTATCCTTGTAGTCGATAGCAGTCACCTTGTCAACGCAGAAAGCACAAACCTTTCTACGCTTGCGGGGACGCATACGCTGTTCGTTAGCCATGAGAAAAACCTCCTTTGTAAGCAGTTGTGAAAAAGTTCAGATCAGAAGGGCAGCTGTGCGTCATTGTCGTCCAGCATCGCGAAATCCGATGCGGGCGCAGCTGCCGGCGCGGAATAACCGCCGAAGCTGGGTGCGGGAGCGGAATAGGTGTTGCCACCGTCACCGTCACGCTTGCTGTCGCCGAAATAGACATTATCGGCAACGATTTCCGCAGAACGACGCTTATTGCCGTCCTTGTCGGTCCAGCCACGAATTTGCAGGCGACCGGAAACCACAGCCATGCGGCCCTTGGTGAAATACTTGGAGACGTACTCTCCTGTTTGACGCCAAGCGACGCAATCGATGAAATCGGTTTCCTTTTCGCCGTTTTCGTTTTTGCCGAAATCCCGGTCCACAGCCAGAGTAAAGCTGGTAACCGCGATGCCGGTGCCGGTACGACGCAGTTCGGGGTCACGGGTCAGGCGACCCATAATGGTGATGTGGTTGAGCATAGCTTACTCCTCCACTGCGGTGGTCAGGCAACGCATAACGCCGTCGGTGATCTTCATCACACGTTCCAGCTCAGCAGGGAACTCGGGGTTGGATTCAAAGTTCATCAGAACGTAGTAACCCTCTGCCATATCATTGACAAGATAAGCCAAGCGACGCTTGCCCCATTCGTCAACGTTTGTCAGAGTACCCTCCGCCTCCACCATTGCCTTGAACTTGTTCACAAGTGCGGCGATGCCCTCTTCGCCCAAAGTAGCGTCGATGATGTAGAGCACCTCGTACTTACCGGTAGTCTTAGCCATGTTGATTGCACCTCCTTTTGGACTTTTGGCCCCCGGTCGCGCCGGGAGCAAGGATATGTCCGCATTCGCAGACCAGTGTATTATATCCGCGCCAAAAGGAAAAGTCAAGCTGTTTTGGTTAAAAAATCCGCATATCCCGGAAAAACAGGGGAAAACTACGGGAAATAATAACAATGTAGGGGAGGCGTTTTGCCTCCCACGGGACGGGAAACCCGTCCCCTACGATTTTATTGAGGTGATTTTTTGATTTTATCCTATGTGCGCACCGTAGCGCTGTATCTGGTGCTGATTGCCGTGATCCGACTCATGGGCAAGCGGCAGATCGGGCAGATGGAGCCGTCGGAGTTTGTGGTGACCATGCTGGTGGCAAATCTGGCGGCGATCCCTATGCAGGACGGGGGGATCCCTCTATTTTCCGGGTTTGTGCCCATTGTGACGGTGCTGGGGGTGGAATTGGTGCTGTCTGCACTGTCGCTGAAAAATGTGCGGTTGCGAAAGCTTTTGTGTGGAAAACCCGTGATTCTGATTGAAAATGGCAATATCTTGCAGCAGAATTTGAAAAAAACCCGTATCACTTTGGATGAACTGACCGGCCATCTGCGTGAGAAGGACGTGTTGGATTTAGAAAGTGTGCAGTATGCAATCTTGGAGACCAACGGCAACCTTTCCGTCTTTCCTTATCCGGAGGAAAAGCCTGCCGCTGCCAGAGATGCGGGGGTGCAGGTCCGGAAGCAATCACTGCCTATTACCATCATTTCCGATGGAAAGGTCATGAAGGAAAATCTGCAAAAGGCAAAAAAAGATACCCGCTGGTTGCAGCGGGTTTTGAAAAAACAGGGGGCGACCCAAGACGGAACGTGGCTTTTGACCGTAGATAGTGAAGAAAAAATCGTGTTTTTAAGAAAGGAGGAATCCTGATGGCGCGGGGTTGGCTGGGCGCAGGGTTGTTGGCGGTATTCCTTCTTTTGAGCGTTGGCGCTTCTGTGGCTATGGACAATGCCCATTTGCCTACCGGCGATTTGCTCTCCCAAGCAGCGGAAGTGACCCTTTCCGGGGACTTTGACCGGGGTGTACAGCTGGGCATGGAGGCGAAAGTCCGGTGGGAAAAGGCGTGGAGCGCCACGGCGGTGGTGGCAGATCACAGTCCCATGGATGATGTGGATGCGCTGTTTGCGGAAATGGAGATCTACGCAAAGACCGGGGAGCAGCCCCATTTTGCCGCCTGCTGTCTGGAATTGTCTCAGCGGTTGCAGGCAGTGGCAGAGGCGCACCGGTTCAGCTGGGCAAATGTGTTGTAAATATTGGAATGTGTGGGTGGATTCTGGATCTGCCCACATTTTATATTACCCGATATGGAAAAATCTGACAAAAAGAAAATTTTAGGTTTGTGCAAGGTTACAAATACAAACAAATGTTTAAAAATGTGGTTGACAAGTACGTGTTCACGTACTATTATGGGGGCACACGGCGTACTTGAACGAGTACAAATGGAGGTGGCTATGTGTATCGTATTGAAAAGACCGCCCTTGCGGCGGCGCGTTTGGACAGGTCCGCATCTGGGTATGGTGGATTGGCAGGGGGTCATTCCCCGGGCATGGTGCCCGGTGTGCGGCGGTGAGGTGTTTTTGTGGGGGACAGAGTTGTGTCCCAGATGTAAGGAGGAACGGTATGTACATAAGAAATGATAGGAGTCCCTGTGAGGGTTGCACCCGCTTGCCCAACCCCGAGGGGTGCGAGAACAAGAATTGTAAGCTTTGGAAAGCTTGGTTTTTGCGCCGCTGGGGCGCGATTTACGGATACGGACGGCAATGTGGACTGCACGAGAGAGGAGGGGCGCAGCATGCGGTGGAAGAATGAGGCAATGGAAAAACTGCGGCGGTACGATGCCATGCGTATGGCACAGAGCAATATTCCCAGGGAGATCAACCGGTTAAAAGAGGAGATGCAGACCATGCGCAGGGTGAATGTGGAATGCGCACCAGTCCATGGCAGCGGCAACCGACAGGATGATGTGTGGCTCAACAATATTGCCAAGCGGCAGGAGCTGGAATGGACTTTGAAGCAGGTCAAGCAGTGGCTTGCCAATACGGAGCGGGGCTTGCTTGCTCTTAGCGAGGAGGAGCGGCTGGTGCTGCAAAGGTTGTATCTATACCCGGAGAAGAACGGTATCGACAGACTTTGCGCGGAACTGGGCATGGAGCAGTCCTCTGTCTACCGGAAGCGGGATCAGGCCCTGGAACGTTTCACCATCGCTATGTACGGCTTTGCGGATACATAAATCTTTTGGGGAGAAAATTTTCTCCCCAAAACCCTTGACAAATGCTGGAAAAGGATGTATGATACCTGCGGTTAGCGATGGCTAACTAAAAATTACTCTATAAGTTAGCTACGGCTAACTGTTCGATAAGGAGGAACACCCTATGCCCCTGACATTTGCAGATGTGGGTGAGGAGAATATCATCAAGCGGATCGGCGGACAGCCGGAAACCAAAAAGCATTTGGAGAATCTGGGCTTTGTGGTAGGATCTGCGGTATCCGTGCTGAATACCATGGGAGGCAACCTGATTGTAAAGGTGAAGGAATCCCGGGTTGCCATCAGCCGGGAAATGGCACAGAAAATATTTATATAACGGGAGGAAAGAAATGAAAACATTGCGGGATGTAAAGGTAGGGCAGTCGGCCAAGGTGGTAAAGCTTCATGGTGAGGGTGCGGTAAAACGCCGGATCATGGACATGGGCATTACCAAGGGCGTGGATATCTATGTGCGGAAGGTTGCGCCTCTGGGCGACCCTATGGAGTTGACCCTGCGGGATTATGAGCTGTCCATCCGCAAGGCAGACGCAGAACAGATCGAAGTGGAATAATACCTTATATTTTTGAAAATCGGTTAGCTTTCGCTAACTTGTGAAAGGATGTTTTGTATGCAGATTCGTATTGCCCTTGCAGGCAACCCTAACTGTGGCAAGACCACGCTGTTCAATGCCCTTACAGGCGCGGCACAGTACGTGGGCAACTGGCCGGGTGTTACTGTGGAGAAAAAGGAAGGCAAGCTGAAAAAGCACCCGGAGGTGATCCTTACAGATTTGCCGGGTATCTACTCTCTGTCACCTTATACTCTGGAAGAAGTGGTGGCACGGAATTATCTTATTGGTGAGCGTCCCGATGCCATTTTGAATATTGTGGACGGCACAAATTTGGAGCGAAATCTGTACCTGACTACCCAGCTGACGGAGTTGGGGATCCCTGTGGTGGTGGCCATCAATATGATGGATGTGGTGCGGAAAAACGGGGATACCATCAACATCCCGGAACTGTCCAAGGCGCTGGGATGTGTAGTGGTAGAGATCTCTGCTTTGAAGGGTGACGGTATCCAGGCGGCAGCGGAGGCTGCCATTGGGGCGGTGCAGTCCGGAAAGACCATTCCTATGCATACCTTTTCCGGTTGCGTAGAGCATGCCATCGCCCATATTGAGGAGGCGGCTGTCCATCACCTGCCGGAGGAGCAGCACCGCTGGTATGCCATCAAGATCTTTGAGAGGGATGAGAAGGTTCTGGAACAGCTGGCGCTGTCCCAGGAGACCCGCAGTCACATTGAAAAGGATATTGCCGCCGCGGAAAAAGAGCTGGACGATGATGCGGAATCCATTATCACCGCCCAGCGGTATGTGTACATAGGCCAGCTGATGAAACGGTGTTATAAAAAGAAAACCTCCAAGAAAATGAGTCAATCCGACCGGATCGACCGAGTGGTCACCAACCGGGTCCTGGCGCTGCCCATTTTCGTGGCGGCCATGTGGTTAGTGTATTACCTCTCTATCGGCTCCATCGGCGATTGGACGGTGGGTTTTATGAATGACACCTTATTTGGTGAATGGATCGTCCCCGGTGTCACGGCACTGTTGGATGGCTGGGGCGTGGCGGCGTGGCTGGTGAGTCTGGTTGCAGACGGCATTGTAGGCGGTGTGGGGGCAGTGTTGGGCTTTGTACCTCAGATGCTGATTTTGTTTTTGCTGCTGAGTCTGCTGGAAGACTGCGGCTATATGGCCCGGGTCGCCTTTATTATGGACAGAATTTTCCGCCGGTTCGGCTTGTCCGGTAAGTCCTTTATCCCCATGCTGGTGGCCACTGGCTGCGGCGTGCCGGGGATCATGGCAAGCCGTACCATTGAATCTGACCGGGACAGAAAAATGACCATTATGACCACTGGTTTTATTCCCTGCGGCGCCAAGATGCCCATTGTGGGTATGATCGCCGGCGCCCTGTTTGGCGGCAGCGCATGGATCGCCACTGCTGCCTATTTTATCGGTGTGGGCGCTGTGGTGGTGTCCGGTATCATCTTGAAAAAGACAAAGCCATTTGCTGGGGATCCGGCGCCCTTTGTTATGGAGTTGCCTGCCTATCACGCGCCGGTGGTAACCAATGTGCTTCGGGCCACTTGGGAGCGGGGATGGAGCTTTATTAAAAGGGCCGGTACTGTAATCCTGGCAGCCAGTGTGATCATCTGGGTACTGAACTCCTTGACTTTTGAGGGTGGCTTCCACTATATCGGCGACGGAGACGAGGCATCCGTTTTGAATGTGATCGGCAGCTGGATCGCCGTGATCTTTGTTCCCCTTGGCTTTGGTAATTGGCAGGCAGCGGTGGCTACCGTTCTGGGCTTGGTGGCTAAGGAGGAAGTTGTGGGTGTATTTGGTTCCCTGTCCTCCATGGCAGATGCGGATATTGCCTTTGAAATGGTAGAATCTGCGGATGCGGCAGGCCTTGCGGTGATCGGGCAGGAGTTCTTTGGAGGTAGTAAGCTGGCGGCTTTTTCCTTTATGATCTTTAACCTTTTGTGTGCACCATGTTTTGCTGCTATGGGTGCTATCCGCCGGGAGATGAACAACGGCAAGTGGACGGCCTTTGCCATTGGCTATATGTGTGTGTTTGCCTATGTGATTTCCCTGATTGTCTATCAGCTTGGATTGTTGACCTTCGGCGTGTTCACCGGTTGGACAGTGGCGGCGTTTGCGGCATTGGTGGCACTCGTGTGTTTGTTGGTGCGGAAAAATCCCCATAAGGGAGGTACTTTATGAATTGGCCTACGATGATGGTTCTAATCTTGGTGGCGGCGGTCTTTACGGCGGTGGTTGTCAATGAGATCAAAAGAAAACACGCAGGAAAATTTTCTTGCGGCGGTAACTGCGGCAGTTGCAGCTGCGGTTGCGGAAAGTAAAATGATAAAAGGCGTGCTACTGCACGCCTTTTTATTCGCTGCCGTGGGCGAGGGATAAGATCGCATCTGCCAGTATTTTTGCAGCGCCCAGCGCCTCCTGCCGGGCGTTCCCGGAGGCGCCCACTTCAATGAGTAATGCGCCGGGGGACAGATCCTGATTGAATCGCTGGGAGCGCAGGTTGATATTCCGGCAGATCCCTGGGCAGAGATTTTCCAGCTGGACTTGTAATTTTAGCGCCAGTGACAGATTTTCCCGCCACTGGGGGTGGGTCAGCCCGCCGTGATCGGTGCCCACCACCAGCATCAGGGGCGCAAGGGTGCTGTCCCCGGCAAAGACGCTCTGGACGATCTGGTTTCCCGCTTCGTCTTCAATGGAATCCCGGTGCAGATCTAAAACCAGACGAATGGAGGGGTACTGTTCCAGATACTGCCGGACGCTCTCCCGGCTGTTGGTGTAGGAGGCGTTGTAGGAGGGGTCATCGTGGAGGGTGGTGTCGTGGATGACACGGATACCACCGGCTTCCAGAAGCTGTGCTACGTATGTACCCACGGAGACCATGTTGTGATCTTTGTCTAAGGTGTGGTAGGGGGAGATTTCTGCGTATTCCCCTGTGGGAGCGAAGCTTTCTGAGCCGTGGGAGTGGAGGATCAGCACCGTGGGTTCGCTGCCGGTCAGATCCCAGGACAGGGGTTTGGTCAGCAGTTCCGGCAGATCCGCAGAGAAGGAGAAGCTGCTGTTGACGGTAAGACTTTGGGCATCGTCGGGGGAGAAGACCGGGAGGGTTTTCTCCGGGGGAACCGGTTCCGGTGCAGGTGTGGTGGATTCCTGTTCGGAAGGAGCGGGGGTAAAGGAAATATCCACAGGTCGCACCAGCCGTCCGGTCTGCAAAAAGATCATATATGTGGCAACCTCCTGGGACAGGGCAGTGCGCAGCAGCTTGCCTACCGGTCCTGCGCTGCACAGCCGCAGCAGCAGGGCGCCCACGATCACCAGGGTGCTGACCCGCAATACCTTTTGCTCCATAATGTCCTCCTTTGGTGTGTTATGCCCGCAGGGGCGAGAAAGAAAAGAGAGCGTTTTGCAACGCTCTCTTTCTCGTTATTCCGGTTTTTTCCACTTGGGCCTGTCCTTTAATTTTTCCCGGAGATCCCGGAAAAACCGGGTCAGAAGCTGCTGGGCTTCTGCCTCCAAAAGGCCGAACTCCACTTGGGGATGATGGTTAAAATCCATGGAGAACAGGTCGCATACCGACCCGCAGGCACCGCTTTTTTCATCCTTTGCGCCCACGATTACCCGGGGGATCCGGGCGTTGATGATGGCGCCGGCGCACATGGGACAGGGCTCTAAGGTCACATACATGGTACATTCCCAAAGTCGCCAGCCGCCTAAATTTTTGCAGGCATCGCCGATGGCTTCGATCTCTGCGTGACCCAGAGCGGTCTTGTCCGTCTCTCGGCGGTTACGACCTCGGCCTACGATCTGCCCCTTGCGGACGATGACACAGCCCACCGGCACTTCTCCGTCCCGGGCGGCTTCTTCTGCCAGCAGAAGCGCCTGCTGCATAAAATACTGATCTTCCATGGCGCACCTTCCTTTCTATGGGTATCATACTAGATCGGCAGGTGCCCGTCAAGTATACCATCTGCCTTTTACGAAAGAAAGAGAATGCTGGTGCTGTAATTTCACAAAAAAGTTGCAAATTACCCTTGACTTTGGGGGAATGCTCTGCTAAAATAGACAAGCCGCATTGAAAAGGTCTAAGTTGGTGTGCAAAACACCCACCTTAAAAGCGAGTCTACACAATATATAAAGTAGGTGAAAAAGAATGAAAGCAGTTATCGTGACCGGTGGCAAGCAGTATACCGTAGCTGAGGGCGATGTTTTGTACATCGAGAAGCTGGAAGTAGAAGCTGAGGCTACCGTCAAGTTCGATGTTCTGGCTATTCTGGACGGCGAAAACTCTAAGATCGGTACCCCCGTTGTCGAGGGCGCTACCGTAGAGGCTAAGGCTATCAAGAACGGCAAGGCTAAGAAGATCACCGTCTTCAAGTACAAGGCCAAAAAGAACGAGAAGAAGAAGCAGGGTCATCGTCAGCCCTACACCAAGGTGGAAATCACCAAGATCGCACTGTAATTATGACAAGATGCGAGTTTTTTATGGAAAATGAGAGAATCACCGGATTCTCCGTTTCCGGACACAGCGGTTATGCTGAAAGCGGGCAGGACATTGTCTGCGCCGCTATCTCCGCTGTTGTGACCATGGCCGAAGCCACCATCAATGAGGTGTGCGGCGCAAAGGCCAAGGTTCGGGTCAAGGAAGACGATGCCCGCATCAGTCTGACCCTCCCCGCCAGCTGCGACGAAGAAGAGAGTGTTCAGGCAGTTCTTGCCGGAATGTTGTTGACTCTGTGCAGTATGCGGGACGATTATCCCGATTATATCGAAGTTTTGGAGGTGTAACACCATGTTGAAGATTGGTATTCAGTTTTTCGCGCACCACAAGGGCGGCGGTTCTACCAAGAACGGTCGTGATTCCGAGGCAAAGCGTCTGGGCGTGAAGCGCGCTGACGGTCAGTTTGTTCTGGCCGGCAACATTCTGGTTCGCCAGAGAGGTACTCATATTCACCCCGGTGTGAACGTGGGTATCGGCAGCGATGACACCCTGTTCGCTCTGGTAGACGGCACTGTCCGTTTCGAGCGCAAGGGCAAGGATCGCCGTCAGTGCTCCGTGTACGCTGCTGAGCAGTAATCCGTTCAAAAAGCTGCCGCAAAGTCTTGCGGCAGCTTTTTTAATTGAGAATTGAGAATTGAAAATTGAGAATTATAAGGGCATAGAAAAAACAAAATTGTCAATTGTCAATTGTCAACTGTCAATTGGTATAAGCCTAAATGGAGGAGCTTTTGTATGGAAATGTTTGTAGATAAGGTGCGAATTACCGTGGTTGGCGGTCGCGGCGGTGACGGCGCGGTGGCATTCCACCGGGAAAAGTACGTGGCAGCCGGCGGGCCGGACGGCGGTGACGGCGGTCACGGCGGCAGTGTCATCCTGCGGGTCAATGATAATTTGTCCACTTTGCTGGATTTTCGGTACAAGCGGAAGTATGCCGCTCAGTCCGGCGCTAACGGACAGGGTCGGAGCATGAGCGGCAAGCGGGGCGAACCCCTGGTTATTCAGGTGCCCCGGGGTACGGTGGTCCGGGATGCGGAAACCAATCAGGTGATCGTGGATATGTCCACCGGTGAGGATTTTGTCATCGCTAAGGGCGGTCGCGGCGGCTGGGGCAATGCCCATTATGCCACCCCCACCCGGCAGGTGCCCCGGTTTGCCAAGGCGGGTCTGCCGGGACAGGAGCGGGACGTGATCCTGGAATTGAAGCTGTTGGCGGACGTGGGTCTGGTGGGCTTCCCCAACGTGGGCAAATCCACCTTGCTGTCCGTGACCTCCAACGCCCGTCCCAAGATCGCCAACTATCATTTTACCACCCTTTACCCCAATCTGGGCGTGATCTATGTGGATGAGGGCGTATCCTTCGTCATGGCGGATATCCCCGGCATCATCGAGGGCGCGGCTGAGGGCGCAGGATTAGGACATGATTTCCTGCGGCATATTGACCGCTGCCGATTGCTGGTCCACGTGGTGGATGTGTCCGGCAGCGAAGACAGAGATCCGGTGGAGGATTTTGATGCCATCTGCGAGGAATTGAAAAACTACTCTGTGGATCTAAGTAACCGTCCTATGATCGTGGCGGCCAACAAGTGCGACCTGCTGATGCCGGAATCGGACAATCTGGAACGGCTGCGTAAGCACGTGGAAGCTGCGGGCTGCGAATTCTATGAGATTTCCGCAGGCACCACACAGGGAACGAAAAACCTGATGCGCGTGATCGCGGAGCGCCTTCGCACCTTGCCCCCGGTGATCGTTTATGAGCCGGAGTATGTGGCGCCTGTGGTGGAGGCCGGTGACCCCAATGCTTTGGAGATCGAGCATCTGGGCAGCACGTGGCTCATCACCGGCACGTGGCTGGAACGGCTCATTATGAATATCAATTTTGACGACTATGAATCCCGGAATTACTTCGATATGCAGCTGCACAAGTGCGGTCTGTTCAAGCGGTTGGAGGAGATGGGTATTCAGGACGGCGACACGGTGGATATTTACGATTTCCAGTTTGAATATCAGCGATAAACCCACAACCCCCTTTCCCAAGCAATGTTATTAAGTTAAGCGTTTTTGTCATTCCGAGCCAGTGCGCACACTGGCGTGGGAATCTCAAAGCAGACATTTTTTCTTTGAGATTGCCACATGAGTGACACGAACTTAATGACATTGCTTTTTAAGGGGGTTGTTTTGTTATGTCGCGCAGGGGTGGATACTTTCTCTTGGAGAATGCTTGCGCCCGGGGGCGTTTTGGTGTATACTATATGGATAAAAAACAGGGGGGCGCGTTATGGACTTCAAAGTGTTGGCAGTAGGCGATGTGGTGGGCAATCCCGGCATGGAGCGGGTGCGCCGCAGTCTGCGCTGGCTGAAAGGTCAGACCGGGGCGGATTTTGTAGTGGTCAACGGCGAAAATGCCAGTGTTGTGGGTATGACCCCTCAGCAGGCAGAGGATATTCTGGATGCCGGCGCTGACGTAATCACCATGGGCAATCATACCTTCGGAAAGCGGGAACTGGTGGACTATATGGAAGACAGTGCCCGGATTCTTCGCCCCCTGAACTATGCCCCCCAAGCCCCCGGTCGCGGCTACGGTGTTTATGAAACGAAGGCCGGTCCGGTGGCGGTGATTGACCTGCAAGGCCGGGTGAATATGGATTATACCCCGGATAACCCCTTTTTGCAGGTGGAAAAATTTTTGAAAACCTTGGATACCAAGGTGATTTTGGTGGAACTGCACGCCGAGGCAACCTCGGAAAAGCTAGCCATGGGTTATATGCTGGACGGTCGCGTCAGCGCCCTTTGGGGCACCCATACCCACGTACCCACCGCTGATGCCCAGGTGCTGCCCAAGGGTACCGGTTATGTAACGGACTTGGGTATGACCGGTCCGAAGCATTCGGTTTTGGGGATTCGTCCGGATCTGTCCATCGCCAAATTCCGGGGAGATCTGCCGGAACGTTACCGCTGGGCAGAGGGCCCTACCAAGATGGAGGCAGTGTTGTTTACCATCGACACCGATACCGGACTTTGCAAAAAAGTAGAAAGGGTGGATGTTTATGAAGATCTTGCACACCGCTGACTGGCATCTGGATGCTCCCTTGCAGGGGCACGGGGAGGATCTGCGGCAGGCATTGGCGGCAGTCCCCGGGCAGATTCTGGACATTTGCCGGGAGGAAGGCTGCGATCTGGTGCTGCTGGCAGGGGACCTGTTTGATGGCGCTTATACCACCCATTCTTATCAGACTGTGTATGATGTATTGCAGGCCATGGCAGTGCCGGTGTTCATCACCCCCGGCAACCATGATTTTTGCGGCGCGGACAGCCCTTGGGTTCGGGAGCTTTGGCCGGGGAATGTGCATATTTTCAAAACACCCCAGATCACCTCTGTGGCAGTATCTTCTTTGAATCTACGGGTGTACGGCGCAGGCTTTACAAGTATGGACTGCCCGTCCCTTTTGGAGGGTTTCAAGGCTGATTGCCAGGAGAAATACGCCATCGGCGTTTTCCATGGCGATCCCACCCAGGTCACCTCTCCCTATAATCCCATTACTAAGTTGCAGGTAAAGGGGTCAAACTTAGACTATCTGGCATTGGGGCATATCCATAAGGCAGACCGTGTGATAGAGGGAAAAACCCTGTGCGCATGGCCCGGCTGCCCCATGGGCAGAGGCTATGATGAGCAAGGGGAAAAGGGTGTGCTCATTGTGGATCTGGATGCCAAGTCTTTGCGTTTCCGCCCGTTGGATACCCCTCGATTTTACGATTTGCAGACAGAACCGGCGCAGTTAGGTAATCTTTTGCCCCCGGTTGGCAATGGGAATTATTACCGGATCACCCTGATCGGCAGCTGCCCGCAGCCGGATCTGGCAAAATTGCAGGCAGAATATGCCCGGTTTCCCAATCTGATCCTGCGGGATAGAACCACCCGTCCTGTGGATGTGTGGGGCAGTCTGGGTGAGGACAGCTTTGAGGGTGTGTACTTTGGCGTTTTGCGGCAGGCTATGGATGCCGCAAGCCAGGAAGAACAGCAGGAGATCCTGCTGGCGGCATCCCTTTCCCGTCAACTGTTGGAGGGACAGGAGGTGGTCTTGCCGTGAAGATTCTTTCCATGACCGCAACTTTTGGCAAGCTCAGTCGGCAGACTTTAACCTTGCAGCCGGGATTGAATATTGTGGAAGCCCCCAATGAATGGGGAAAAAGCACGTGGTGCGCTTTTTTGATGGCAATGCTCTACGGTATTGACACCGGCAGCCGCACCAAAACAGGTTTTTTGGCAGATAAGGAGCATTACGCCCCCTGGTCCGGAGAGCCCATGTCCGGCAGCATGGAAATTCTGTGGAATGACAGACAGATCACATTGCAGCGGCAGAACAAGGGCCGTACTCCCATGGGGGAGGTGAAGGCATTTGAGACCCAAACCGGCATTCCCGTGCCGGAATTGGAGATCGCCGCCCCCGGGCAGGTGCTGCTGGGGGTGGAGCGGAGCGTCTTTGCCCGGGCAGGTTTTTTGCGGTTGGCAGAGATGCCGGTGACGGAGGATGAATCCCTCCGCCGGCGGCTGAATGAACTGGTGACCACCGGCGATGAAAGCGGCGCGTCCGATGATCTGGCGCAAAAGCTGAAAGATCTGAAAAACCGCTGCCGCTTCAATAAGAAAGGTCTGCTCCCGGAATTGGAAGCTCAGCAAGGGGAGCTGGAACGGAAATTGCAGCAGCTTCAAGGGCTGAAACAACAGATCGAGACCATTACTCAGCAGCAAAGCACCTTGGAGGAGCAATCCCGCCAGTTGGAAAACCATAAGCAGGCGTTGCGGTATCAGGAGCAGCTGCAATATGCCCAAAAGCTCGCATCCGCCCAAATGCAGCAGGATGCTGCACGGCAGGCGTTGTCGCAGGCGGAAAAGGATTGTGAAAATCTGCCTTCTGAGGAGTTGATCCGGAAGCGCTTGCAGCAGCTGCAACAGCTGCGGGATACGCGGGATACCCTGCATACCAAGAGTCAGCTGCTGCCTCCTTTGCCCCAAATGCCGGAAGCGCCGGCAGCTTTCCGGGGGAAAGACCCGGAGCAGACGGTGGCAGATACGAAATCGGATACAGATACCTTGCAGCAGTTGAAAAACGGGTGTAAAAACCGCGCATTTCTTGTTACGGGCTGCGTATTTGCGGTAATCGCAATCCTGCTGCTCCTTGTGTCGCAGCCGCTGATTGCGTGCTTGTTCCTCCTTGGGGGCGTGATCTGCGCCATTTTTGATATTAGCAAGAATAGGAAAATCCGGCAGCAGATGGCAGCACTTTTAGAGAAATATCCCGGCATTCCGGAGACTTCTTGGGAGCAGGCAGCCCAAGCCTATGCCGCTGCCCAGCAGAGTTATACCAACGAGCTGACCCATCGGCAGCAGATGCTGGCGGAATTAAACCGGGCGTTGGAGGAAAATACTGGGGCAATTGCTGCCATCACCGGCGGTGAGAGTTTGTCCCAATTTGAAGAAACTTGCCGCAACCGTCTGCAAAGATACGTAGTTTTACAGGAAAAACAACGGGCTTTGCAGCAAGCGGAGGATGTGCTGCAAGCACTTTCCGGTGCAGGCAAGGAGGTGCAGCCGCCCCGGTTTGCTGATACCCTTACTTATAATTCGGCAGAAACGGACCGTTACCTGGCGGAAGCAGCTGCCCAGCGGCAGCTGTTACATCAGCGGCTGGGACAGTGTCAGGGCCAGATGGAATCTTTGGGACAGGAGGAAGCCTTGCAGACCCGGTTGACGCAGATCCAGACCAGGATCACAAAGTTGGAGCAGTATTACCGGGCGTTGACCCGGGCGCAGGAAGCGCTGACACAGGCGACCCAGGAACTGCAACGGCGGTTCGCGCCCCGGATCGCCCAGCGGGCGCAGACCATTTTTGGAGAATTGACCAATCAGCGGTATCAGAAGCTGAGCCTGAAACAGGATCTGTCCGTGGAGGCAAGCGCCCAAGGGGAGAACACTCTGTGGGGAACACTGTGGCGGAGCGACGGCACGGTGGACCAGTTGTACCTTGCCTTGCGTCTGGCAGTGGCAGAGGAATTGACACCGGATGCGCCGGTGGTGCTGGACGATGCGCTGGTGCGCTTTGATGATACCCGGTTGGCTGCTGCCTTGCAGATTTTGGCGCAGGTGGCAGAACAGAAGCAGGTGATCCTCTTCACTTGCCAAAGCCGGGAGCGGCAATTACAGCAGGAGGGAAGTCTATGAAAATCATTGCAACAGACCGGGCGCCCGGAGCCATCGGTCCTTACAGCCAAGGCTACTGTGTAAACGGCATGGTGTACACCTCCGGGCAGATCCCCGTAGATCCCCGGACCGGTGAAATTCCGGAAGGCATTGCAGCCCAGACCCATCAAAGCTGCAAAAATGTGGGCGCTATTTTGGATGCGGCGGGGGTGGACTTCTCCAAGGTGGTGAAAACCACTTGCTTTTTGGCAGATATGGCGGATTTTGCGGCATTTAATGAAGTGTACGCCCAGTACTTTGTGTCCAAGCCTGCCCGCAGCTGCGTGGCGGTGAGGGCTCTGCCCAAGGGTGTGCTTTGTGAAATTGAGGCCATTGCGGCGGAATAATCTACCGTATTTCCCATAGAAAGATTATGAGGTGAAAATCATGGAGCTACGGGAAGTTACTTATTTGGCAGTGGTATTGCGAATTCTTGCTGCCATTATGATCGGAGGCCTTTTGGGTCTGGAACGGGGCATGAAGCACCGCCCCGCAGGCTTGCGGACCTATATGCTGGTGTGCGTGGGCGCTTGCCTTGTTATGTTAACCAATCAGTACATATTCCAAGTGTTTGGAACCGGTGATCCGGTGCGTATGGGCGCTCAGGTGGTCAGCGGCATCGGTTTTTTGGGCGCTGGCACCATCATCGTCACCCGCCGCAACCAGATCAAGGGCTTAACCACCGCTGCCGGTCTGTGGACCTCTGCGGGTGTGGGCCTGGCGTTGGGGATCGGTTTTTACGAAGCGGCGTTTATCGGTGCGTTTGCCGTGTTTTTTGTCATCACCCTCTTGCAGCGGATGGACAATAGTCTGCACCGCAAGAGCAGACAGATGGAAATTTATATTGAACTATCCAAAGACACTTCCTTGGGGGATTTCCTCCGAGCTGTTCGCAGTCAGGATATTGAGATCTACAATATTCAGCGGGAGCAGGAGACGGAGTCCGGCGACTGCCGCGCGTATACGGCATCTTTAAAAACAAAAAAACGCAGTATTCATTCCAATGTGTTGGAAGAGATTCAGGAGATTTCCGGCGTGGTGTATATGGAAGAACTGTAAGAAGATCCCCGGTCTGCAATCAAATGCAGACCGGGGAATGTTTTTTTATAGATCGAAGTAACGGATAGCGTTGTAGTAGCTGATGCCTTCGATGATCTTCTTCAAAGAGGATTCCACGTTGGGGTATTCTCCGTTTTCTACCCAAGTGCCTACCAGATTGCACAGGATCCGGCGGAAGTAATCGTGCCGGGCGTAGCTGAGGAAGGAACGGGAGTCGGTGAGCATACCCACAAAGTTGCCCAGGATGCCCAGATTGCCAAGGGAGATCATCTGGTCCTGCATGCCTACCTTGTTGTCGTTAAACCACCAGGCAGAGCCGTGTTGGATCTTGCCGGGAATGGTGTGGTCCTGGAAGCAACCGATGAGCGTGCCCAGCTGGGCGTTATCCGCAGGATTCAGAGAATACAAAATGGTCTTGGGGCAAGCATTTGCTTCGTCCAGGGCGGACAGGAGTTTGGAAAGGTTGCCGCCGCAGGTGTTCTGGGCGATGGCGTCCACGCCGGTGTCCGGGCCTTGGGCTTTGAACAGCCGCTGGTTATTGTTCCGCAGGCAGGAATAATGCAGCTGCATGACGATATTCATGCGGGTATACGCCTTGCCCAGATGGAGCAGGATCACTGTCTGGAAACCTTCCACTTCTTCGGTGGTCAGCGTCTTGTCCTGCAAGGCCTTTTGGTAAACCGTATCTGCCTGTTCCAAAGAGTAGTCTTGATAAGGCACATAGTCCAGACCGTGGTCACTGGCTTTGCAGCCCCGGGCGTGGAAATATTCCAACCGCTGGGTGAGGGCGTCCAAAAGGTCTGCCATAGAGGGAAGCTCTGCTTTGCCCACGGATGCGGCAAGCTTGCCGATGTATTCCTTCCAACCGGCTTTGTGGATATTCACCGCTTTGTCGGGACGGTAGGAGGGACCTACCACCACGGAAAGGCTCTCGTCGGCGGCAAGCTTTTCATGCCAGGCAAGATCGTCAATGGGATCGTCGGTGGTGCCGATGAAAGCTACATTTGCCTTTTTGATCAGACCCCGGGCGGAGAAGTCCGGGTCATTTTGCAGTTTGTCGTTGCAGATCTCCCAGATCCGGGGGGCGCTTTCCATGGTCAGGGGTTCAGTAACGCCGAAGAACTGCTGTAATTCCAAGTGACACCAGTGGTACATGGGGTTGCCGATGGCCATTTCCAAGGCTTCCACAAACTTCAAAAACCGCTCATAGGGGGGCTTATTGCCGGTGACGTAGCTTTCCTCCACGCCGCCTGACCGCATCAGCCGCCACTTGTAGTGGTCGCCTGCGAAAGAGCCGTCGGGATTTTGTCCGCCCAGCCACAGCTCCGTCAGATCATGGAACCGGTGATCCTCGTAGATCTCCCGGGGATTCAAATGGCAGTGGTAGTCCACAAGGGGGAGTTTTTCCGCGTAGTCGTGGAAAAGATGCTTGGCAGTTTCGGTTTCCAGCAGGAAGTCTTTGTCCATAAATGCTTTCATAATGTTTCTCCTTTTCAGTAACCGCAGATGATGGAATCTTTGTTTATTTATCGCATAGGGGGTCGGATATACAGTTCGTGAGAAGTGGGCGCGGGCCGGGCGTATACGCCGGACACCAGTCCCAGCATAGCGTACAGGGACACGATGGAGGTGGCGCCATAGCTGATAAAGGGCAGGGTCAGACCGATCACCGGTCCGATACCGGTACACATGCCAATGTTGATGATGGTCTGGAAGATCAGTGCTGCCGCAGCGCCAAAACAGATCAGCCGGCGGGTGTAGTCCTGACTGCGGACGCCCACCCAGATACACCGGGCGATGATCAGTCCGATGAGGAGCAGCACCGCTATACAGCCCACATAACCCAGTTCTTCGCCTACCACGGCGAAGATGAAGTCGGTATGCTGACCTTGCAGGGGTACGTTTTGGGTACGGTGACCGCTAAACAGGCCCTGTCCGGTCATGCCACCGCCGGTAAGGGAACGCAGGGACAGATTTGCCTGCCAACGGACGCCGGTGCCTGCGGCATCCAGCGAGGGGTCGAACAAAACTTTGATACGGAGCTGTTGGTATTCGCTGAGCATGGGAAAAACAATGGGGAAGCCAACAGCTATCAGAATGCCGCCGGCGAGAAACCAAAGGTAGCTGACACCGCCGGTAAATGCCATAACCACAAAGATAAACACAAAGATCAGGGAAACACCCATATCCTTGGAAAGGACCATGTTCATAACGAACAGAAGACCCAGATGGAAGCACATACGAATTACAGCATTGGGGGAGGAGATTCGCTCCTTATAGGAGGTCATCACCGACGCCATGATGAGAATGTAGGTGATCTTACACACCTCTGCCACCTGAATGTTAAAGGGCAGGAAGGGCAGGCTGACCCAGCTTCGGTTGCCGCCGATGGTCTCGCCGAAGGGGATCAGCAGCGCCAGAAACAGGCAGTTAAAGACCACCAGAAAGGTGCGTCGTTCCATAAGGAATTCCACGTCCACCGAGGAGACCACCGCAAAAAGCAGAATGCCGATGATCGCGCCCAGGATCTGCATGATAATATACCGGTAGGATTCAATGTAATTGGTGGCGCTGGCGATGATCAGACAGCCATAGGCGGTGGTGATGATGCACAGCAGCAGCAGCACCCAGTCACCTTTGCGAATGGCTTCTCTGAGTTGTTGCAGATAGCGGTTCATGGGCGCGCTCCTTTCTTTGGCGTATGGACATAGTATAACATTTTCTAAGAAAAAAGTAAACAACAAATGCAGGGCGGTTTTCCCGCCCTGCATGAAGCTTTTTTCTTATGCCAGATACAGCGCCTTGCAGGCAAGCATGGTCATGTAGCAGTCCAGTTTGCTGACCAGCTCGATGGGTGCGTGCATGGAGATCACAGGCACGCCTGCGTCCACGGTGACGATGTTCCGGTTTGCCATATAGCCGGCAACGGTGCCGCCGCCGCCCTGATCCACCTTGCCCAAGGTTGCGATTTGCCACTGGACACCGGCGTTGTCCAGGATGGTGCGTACATAGCCCATGGCCTCGGCAGAGGCATCGGAAGCGCCGCTCTTACCTCTGGAACCGGTGTATTTGCAGATGGCGATGCCGTAGTTGATCTTGCCGTTGTTCCGACGGTCGGAAACCTCCGGGAAGTTGGGATCAAAGGCATTGGTCACGTCCGCAGACAGGCAGAAGGAGTTGGCGAAGCACTGGCGCAGCTTCACACCCTGAATGTCGCAGAGCATTTCCATGAAGTATTCAAAGACGTGGCTCTTCATACCGGAGACACCCACGGAGCCGATCTCTTCTTTGTCCGCCAGAACGCACACGGCGGTGCGCCTGGGGGTGCCCATGGACAGCAGGGGCTCCATCTGGGCGTAGGCGCAGACCCGGTCATCGTGACCGTAGGCACCCAGCAAGCTCCGATCCAGTCCAACCTCACGGCACTTGCCGGCAGGTACGATGGTCAGCTCCGCAGACAGGAAATCTGCCTCGGTGATGCCGTACTTTTCATTGAGCAGCTTCAAGATGTTCAGCTTGACCGCATCGGATTCCTCACCTTCTACGGGCTGAGAACCGAGAATCACATTCATCTGCTCGCCTTCAATGACCTTGGCGGCAGGCTTTTGCATCTGGTCCGCTGCCAAGTGGATCAGCAGGTCGGAAACATACAGCACAGGGTCGGTCTCGTCCTCACCGATGGTAACGGTGACCACGTTGCCGTCCTTGCGGTAGATCACGCCGTGGATAGCAAGGGGGATGGTGGCCCATTGGTATTTCTTCACGCCGCCGTAGTAATGGGTCTTGAAGTAGGCGATCTCCGAATCCTCATACAGGGGATTGGGCTTAACGTCCAAACGGGGAGAATCCACGTGGGCGGCGCAGATGGTAGCGCCTGCGGTCAGGCTTTCCCGACCGATGACCGCCAGCAAAATGCTCTTGTTGCGGTTGTTGTAGAATACCTTGTCGCCGGGGTTTAGAGCCATACCGGGGACCAAAGGCTTAAAGCCGTGGGCGATGGCGGTGGATACTGCCCAGGCAGTTGCCTCCCGCTCGGTCTTGCAGGCGTCCATAAATGCGGCATAGCGCTTGCAGTAGGCTTCCATATCGGCTTTTTGCTCCGCGGTTAAGGCGGTATAGCCGTTTTTGGCGGTGAAGCAAAGATCTTTCAAATTTTCCATAGCACGTTCTCCTTTACGTGTTGTTTTCTTTTATTATAGTCAGTCCGCGGAAAAAAACAAGGCATTTTTCCTGAAAATCAGCAATTGATCCGGTATTTTCCAGAAGATAATTACATTTTTCTTTGAAATAGCGCTCCGGCTTCTGGGCGCGGATCCGGGCAAGGGATTGCTCCCGGGTGAGATGATCCCGGTCCATCAGCCGATGGACGCGGTCTTCTTCCGGGGCGGTGATGGCAACGGTCACATCACAAAGATCTCCCAATCCGCCGTCAAACAGCTCGATGGCATCAATGGCAATGGGTGCGCCGCCGGGTGTATTGTCCAGCCGTTGCAGAACTTCTTTTCGCACCGCACCATGAGTAATGGCGTTCAAATCAGATAGAGCTGTGGGGTCAGAAAATACGATGCCCGCCAGTTGTTTGCGATTTAATATATTGTTTTCCACACAACCGGGGAATCGGGCGTCAATAGCAGAAAGCAAAGCATCGTCCCGGGTCAGCAGTTCATGGTATACCCGGTCACAGTCAATGACCATGCCGCCCAGCTCCTCAATTGCCCGTAATGCGGTGGTCTTTCCGCAGCCGGTGCCGCCGGTGATGCCGATGATGATGCGCTCTGCATTTACCCGGTGGAAACCGGCAGCTTTCTCCAATCGGTTCTGCACCGCCAGCGCCTTGCCGCTGCCCTTGGGACACCGGGCAAAGACTGTTCCGATGGCAGGGTCGTCCAGCTTTCGCAAGGCGGCAAACAGACCGGCCAACAAGGAATCGGCATCCGATTCCCGACCGTAGGCAAGGGGGTCAAAGGGGGCAAAGGCGGGAAGCTCTTCTTCAAAACACAATACCCGGTTGCCGGGCTGGAAATGCTTTTCTATGTAGCGGGCAGCTGCATGAGCAGCGCCGTCCACAATGACTACGGTGCATTCCGGGGCATAGTGGCGGTATTTCATACCCGGGGCTTTTACCACTGCATCCTGTTCCACAGAGCCAGTGACCGCTTTGTCGATGATCAGATCTCCCAGTACCTCCCAAAGGGCTTCCGGAGTGATCCCGCCGGGGCGGAGCAGTCGGGGGCGTTCTTCGGTTAGATCCACAATGGTGGATTCCACACCCACCCGGCAGGGCCCGCCGTCCACAATGGCAGCAATCCTGCCGTCATGGTCGTGGAGAACGTGCTGGGCGGTGGTGGTGGAGGGTTTGCCGGAGAGATTTGCCGAGGGTGCAGCCACAGGCACACCGGCCAGACGGATAATCTCCCGGGTCACTTCGCAATCCGGACACCGCACAGCCACCGTAGGCAGTCCCGCCGTGGTACATTTGGGCACACAGTCCCGGGCAGGCAATACCATGGTCAGGGGGCCGGGCCAGAATTTTTCCGCTAAGGCATAGGCTGCTTCGGGGATGCTGTGGCAGAACTTCTCCATGTCGGCAGGCTCTGCCACGTGGAGGATCAGCGGATTGTCCTGCGGGCGACCCTTGGCAGTGAATATCTTCGCCACCGCATCGGGATTTAATCCATCTGCGCCCAGACCGTAGACCGTCTCCGTGGGAATTGCCACCAGCTCGCCATTTTTGATCAGCTCCGCTGCAAGGGCAGGTGTTTCCGCACCCTCGGCAGGTAAATATAAAGTATTCATAAAACACCTCCGTGGGTGAAAACAATTGAGAATTAAGTTGTCCGCTCTGGGGATTATTTTAATCTATTTTCAATGAAAATACAATCATTTTAAATTCCATATCTAAAAATGTGAATTGGGCAGTTGCTAAATGCAACTGCCCAACAGATAAGTTTTCATCAGAGAGTCGGTTGGTTTGCAGCTTCGATGATCTGGACAAACTTCTCGGGAACCAGAGAAGCGCCGCCGATCAGACCGCCGTCGATGTCCGGCTGGGCCAGCAGCTCGTAGGCGTTCTTTTCGTTCATGCTGCCGCCGTACAGAATGGAGATGGCCCGGGCACTCTTGGAGGAGTACAGCTTGCGAACCACAGTCCGGATGCTCTCGCACACTTCCTGTGCCTGCTGGGGGGTAGCGGTCAGACCGGTACCGATGGCCCAGATGGGCTCGTAGGCGATGACCACCTTGCGGATCTTATCCTCGGGCACGTTTTTCAGACCCAGCTTGATCTGCATGGCAATATGCTCATAAGTAACACCGTTTTCCCGCTGTTCCAGAGTCTCACCGCAGCACATGATGGGGGTCAGACCGGCTTCCAGAGCGGCCAGCACCTTAGCGTTGACGGTGGCGTCGGTCTCGCCGAACATCTCACGGCGCTCGGAGTGGCCGATGATCACGTATTTACAACCGGCATCCACCAGCATTTCGGTGGACAGTTCACCGGTGTAAGCGCCCTTTGCTTCAAAGTGGCAGTTCTCGGCGCCGATGCCAACGCGGGTCTCCCGCATGGCGCGGACGGCGGCAGGGATACACACAGCGGGGACGCACAGGGCCACATCACACCAACGGCCCTTGGGCAGAAGTCCCTTCAATTCTGTCATAAACTCCTTGGTCTGGGAGGGAGTCTTGTTCATTTTCCAGTTGCCGGCGATCACGGTCTTACGATACTTTCTGTTCATTTCTTTCTCCTTATATATGCATCGATAAACGATGTGTAATTTCGTATTTATGTAATGATGTAGGGCGGGGTTTGCTCCCGCCGCCAGGAATATGGGGCATGCAGCGGCGGGAGTGAGCTCCCGCCCTGCATGGTGAAAATCAAATGCTTATTTGTCTTCCAGACAGGCAATGCCGGGCGTCGTCGACGCAAGCATACAACGTTGGGTTTTGATGCGAGCATCAAAACGCACACTGTATGCTGCATCTCCTCTTCCCCACAAAAGCCATTCGCTTTTGCGGGGGCCCCGGAATTGCGCCGTCCTTACTTGTCTTGCAGACAAGCAATGCCGGGCAATTCTAAGCCTTCCAGGAATTCCAGAGAAGCGCCGCCGCCGGTGGAAATGTGGGTGATTCTGTCACCAAAGCCCAGCTGCTCGCAAGCTGCTGCGGAGTCACCGCCGCCCACGATGGTCACGGCATCGCTGTCAGCCAGCGCCTGTGCAACGGCGATGGTACCCTTGTTCAGTACGGGGTTTTCAAACACACCCATAGGTCCGTTCCAGACCACGGTCTTGGCGGTCTTGGCAGCAGCGGCAAATTCCGCCTGCGCCTTTTCGCCGATGTCCAGACCCATCTTGCCTTCGGGGATGGCGTCGGACATAACGGTGGAAACGGCGATCTCAGCATCAATGGGGTTGGGGAAAGCATCGGCAACCACGGTGTCCACAGGCAGGAGCATCTTCACGCCCTTGGCCTCGGCCTTTGCCATCATTTCCTTGCAGTATTCCAGCTTTTCGTTGTCAACCAAGGAGTTACCCACGGCGTAGCCCTTGGCAGCCAGGAAGGTAAATGCCATACCGCCGCCGATGATCAGGGTATCCACCTTTTCCAAAAGGTTATTGATAACGTTCAGCTTGTCGGAGACCTTTGCGCCGCCCAGAATGGCAACGAAGGGACGCTCGGGATTGGCAAGAGCCTTACCCATGATGGAAACTTCCTTCTGCACCAGATAACCGGAAACAGCAGGCAGATAGTCAGCTACGCCGGCGGTGGAGGAGTGGGCGCGGTGTGCAGTGCCGAAGGCGTCGTTTACGAAGATGTCAGCCATGGATGCCAGATCCTTGGAAAGCTCGGGATCGTTCTTGGTTTCACCCTTGATGTACCGGGTGTTTTCCAGCAGCATCACGTCGCCGTCTTTCAAGGCGGCAGCCTTTGCCTTGGCATCGTCACCGGCAACGTCAGCGGCCATAATGACTTCCTTACCCAGAAGCTGGCTCAAACGGTCAGCGACCACTTTCAGGCTCAGTTCCGGCTTCCACTCGCCCTTGGGCTTGCCCATGTGGGAGCAGAGGATTACCTTGGCGCCCTTATTTACCAGGTACTCGATGGTGGGCATGGCAGCCACGATCCGCTTATCGGAAGTGATCTTGCCGTCCTTGGTGGGTACGTTGAAGTCGCAGCGGCACAGAACCCGCTTGCCGGCTACTTCAATGTCTTCAATAGACTTCTTGTTGTAGTTCATTATAATTCCTCCATCTTTGGTTATTTACGCATATTTCCGAAGTCTTGCAGGCTGGGAAAATCCAACTGCCGCAAGGCTTCAAATACGGTGATCGCCACCGCATTGCTTAGATTCAGACTCCGGGCCTCCTGCCGCATGGGGATTCGGACGCACTGGTCATAGTGCTGTTGTAAAAAATCCTCCGGCAGTCCTTTGGTTTCTTTTCCGAAGAACAGGTAGCAGTCATCTTGAAAATTTGCCTCGGTGTAGCAGCGGGGGGCTTTGGTGGACAGGCACCACATTTGGCGTACGTCGTTTTTGGCGAAGAATTCTTCTAAGTTTGCATAGTCCTTCACCGTTACCAGATCCCAGTAATCCAGACCTGCCCGTTTTACCGCCTTTTCTGAGATGTCGAACCCCAGGGGGCGGATCAAATGCAGATTGCAGCCGGTGGCGGCGCAGGTGCGGGCGATATTGCCGCAGTTCTGCGGGATTTCCGGTTCTACCAGTACGATATTCAGCATTTTTTCACCCCGGCTCTCTTTTGCCGGCAAATCCGGCACTTGCCAAACTATTGTATGATAAAACGTCCGTAAAATCAATGAAAAAATTCAAAAAAATTCAACTTTTCATAGTATTCACATAAAATATGCATGTCGATGGTTAAAATTGTGAAAAATGCGGTCAGGAAAGTAAAAAAGTCTTGGGACTTGGCGGCAGGACAGCAATAGAACGATTGACAATTCGGGGATTTTATGAGAAAATAGTTCAATCAAATTTTACGAGTAAGGGGATTATCGATATGATGCAATCCAGAACCCATAATTGCGGCCAGCTGCGCCTTGCCGATGCGGGAAAGGCCGTTACCTTGGTCGGTTGGATGGAGAATGTCCGGGAGGTGGGCGCCAATTTTGCCTTTGTGGTGCTCCGGGACTTTTACGGCACTACCCAAGTGGTCATTGAGACCGAGGATATGATGAAGGCGATTAAGGGTCTGAACAAGGAGACCACTATCTCCGTCACCGGCGTTGTCCGGGAGCGGGAGAGTAAGAATCCCAAGCAGGCTACCGGTGAGATCGAGGTAGTGCCCAATGCTATCAAGGTGCTGGGTAAGTGCATTCACAACTCCCTGCCCTTTGAGATCAACAAGAGTAAGGATGCCGACGAGAATGTGCGGCTGAAATACCGGTATCTGGATTTGCGGAATCCTGCGGTGAAGAGTAATATCATTCTTCGCTGCCAGGTGGTGGCGGAGATCCGTCGGCTCATGACCGAGAAGAATTTCTTGGAAATTACCACCCCTATTTTGACCGCTTCCTCTCCCGAGGGCGCCCGGGACTATCTGGTCCCTGCCCGGAATCATCCCGGCAAGTTCTACGCCCTGCCCCAAGCGCCCCAGCAGTTCAAGCAGCTGCTGATGACCTGCGGTTTTGACCGCTATTTCCAGATCGCGCCCTGCTTCCGGGATGAGGATGCCCGGGCAGACCGCACCCCCGGCGAGTTCTATCAGCTGGATATGGAAATGGCCTTTGCTACCCAGAACGACGTGCTGACCACCTTGGAAGAGGTGCTGCGCCCTGTGTTCTGTAAGTTCGGTAAGTATGAGCGGGTATCTCCCGCACCTTTCCGCCATATTCCTTTCAATGAGGCTATGGAGCACTATGGCTCCGATAAGCCTGATCTGCGTATTGATTTGGAAGTGCAGGACATTACCGCAGAGGTACAGGGCTGTGAATTTGGTCCTTTCCAGAATGCGGTGGTCAAAGCGGTTGCCGTGGACAATTTCACTGAGGGCAGAAAGTGGATCGACAAGCTTCTCAACGATGTGGAAGTCCAGACCGGCAACAAGGCCTGCTGGATCAAGGTGGACGAAAACGGACAGTTCACCGGCGGTGTTTCCAAATTCCTTGTGGATTACACCGATGCCCTCACCGCAAAGCTGAACCTGAAACCCGGCAGCTTCGTCTGCATGGCAGCGGGTAAGAAGACCGTCGCCCAGAAGACCGCAGGCGTGATCCGTACCATGATGGGCAAGCGCATTCCCGGTCATTTCGATGAAGAGCAGTATGCTATGTGCTGGATCGTGGACTTCCCCATGTACGAAATGGGCGAGGAGTCCGGCGAGCTGGAATTCTGCCACAATCCTTTCTCCATGCCCCAGGGTGGTATGGATGCTCTGCTTGCAGCGGAGGGGGATACCGAAAAGCTGCTTGCCATTAATGCCGATCAGTATGACCTGGTGGTTAACGGTTATGAATCCGCATCCGGCGCTGTCCGGAACCATGATCCGGAGATCATGGTTAAGGCGTTCCAGATGGTAGGCTTGGGCGAGGAGGACGTGAAGGCAAAGTTCCCCGCTATGTATAACGCCTTCACCTACGGCGCGCCTCCCCATGCCGGCGCAGCCCCCGGCATTGACCGGATCGTGATGCTGCTGTGCGGCGAGGAGTCTATCCGTGAGGTCATCACCTTCCCCATGAACAAGAACGCTCAGGACGTGATGATGGACGCTCCCACTACCGTTTCCCAGAAACAGCTGGACGATGTCCATATCCTCATTAACGAAAGCCACTTGCAATAATGCTATGCCCCGGCAGGCGAACCTGCCGGGGCGTTTGTTTTATTGTAGGGACACCCTTCCCCTGAGGGAGGGCATTGCGCAGACCTAACGTTAAGGACGCGTTGCAATTTTGCAACGCGTCCTTTTGTTATTTCTTTTTCCGCTTGGGCAGGCAAAGGAATACACCTGCGGCGGCAAGACCGGCAAGGGTGAGGATCACGGGCAGGGCAGAGCTGCTCTGTACCGCCTCGTCCTCGTCGGCACTTTTACCCACACGGATACCAAGGAACAGGTTTTCCACATGCCGGGTAATATCCTCCGGCACGAAGCCGTAACTCTGACCCCGCTGCAAGATTTCCGCGGGGGGATAAATGACTTCGCTTTCTGCCAGATATTCCTCCATGTATTCGGTAGCGCCCGTAATGGGAGAACCGTAGCAGATATAGTCCATGTTGGCGCCGGAGATCTCCGGATCGCACATAAAGTCGATGAACAACTCCGCCGCTTCTTTTTCCTGGCTGCACGTGGGGACGCACATGGCGTCAATGAACAGATTGAACGCCTCATTCTCCGGCAGATAGAACCGCAGGTCAGGGTTTGCGTCCATCATCATCATGGCATCGCCGGCGTAGTAGGGGGCGATCCATGCGTTCTCGTCCTCCATCTTGGCGTAGACCTGATCCATCACATACTGCTGCACCAAGGGGCGCTGGGTAGAGAGCGCATCGGCGCAGGCCTGCAACTCTGTTTTGTCGGTGGTGTTCACGTCGTAGCCCAGCATATATTGGGCGATGCCAAAGGCATCCCGGGAGTTATCAAACATCAGGATCTGGCCTTTGTATTTCTCGTTCCACAGAAGCTCCCAGCCGGTGACATCCGCTTCATCCACATACTTACTGTTGTAGATGATACCCACAGTACCCCAGGTGTAGGGCACGGAGTATTGGTTCTGCGGGTCATAGGACTGGTTTTTATAGGTGTCTGCTACATTCTTGTAGTTGGGAATGTTGTCAAAGTTTAAAGGCAGGAGCATATCTTCGGAGATCATCCGGGCGATCATATAGTCCGAGGGGATGATCACATCCACCACAAGACCGCCGGTGGACAGCTTGGAATACAGCTCCTCGTTGGAGGCGTATTCGGAGTAGTTCACGTCGATATGGGGATAGGCCTCCTCAAAGGCGGCGATAATGTCCAAGGTGTCGTCGCTGCCGTCGGCAATGTTCTGACCCCAGTTCATCACATTCAGGGTGATCTTATCCTGCCGGGTGCTGACGATCAGAACCACACTGCCAGCAAGGAGTGCAACAGCACAGACAATTGCCCCTGCCCGTCGGAAAATCTGCATACCCTTGCCGGGCATTTTTGCCTGTTTTTCCGTCTTGCGCTTTTCACCCCGGATCTGCAACAGATTCATGGCGACCATCAGTACAAAGATCAGCATAAACAGCAGGGTAAACATGGCGTAGACCTTGGGATGGATAGGCTTTTTGGTGAAGGAGTAGATCTTTACCGGCAGGGTGACAAATTCCGAGCCTGTAACAAAGTAGCTGATGACGAAATCGTCAAGACTCATGGTAAATGCCATAATGGCGCCGGAGATCACACCGGGCATGATCTCATGAATGGTCACCTTGAAGAAGGATTGCACCGGGGTGCAGCCCAAGTCCATGGCGGCATCCTGCAAGGCCGGGTTCATCTGCTGCAATTTCGGCATCACGTTTAAAATGACGTAGGGCAGATTGAAGGTGATGTGGGCGATGAGCAGGGTCCAGAAATTCAGGCTCTGCTTCTGACCCAGCATGCCGGTGCCGATGAACACAAACAGCAAAGACAGGGAGATACCGGTGACGATATCCGGGTTGGTCATGGGGACGTTGGTCATGGTCATGACCGCTTTGCGCATCCGGGGTTTTAAGCTGTGGATACCCACCGCGGCGAAAGTGCCGAAAGCAGTGGCGATGGCGGTGGACAAAATGGCGATGAGCAGGGAGTTGCCCAGCAACGCCAAAAGATCCTGATCCCGGAACAGTTCTTTGTACTGATTGAAGGTAAAGCCTTCAAATACCGCTAAGTTTTTGCCGGTGTTGAAAGAACCTAAGATCAGCACCACCATGGGGATATACAGGAAAATAAAGATCAGTACGGTGAAAATGCGATTTGTCTTTTTCATACCACCACACCGCCTTCCTCATCACTGCCGAAGCGGTTCATGATGCCAGTGCAGATAAACACCAGAAGCATCAGCACCAGGCTCAGCGCCGCGCCCAGATTGGGGTTGCCGGCGGCTTTGAACTGCCGCTCGATCACGTCACCGATGAGCATGGTATCGGTGCCGCCCAGCTTCTGGGAGATGTAAAAGGTGGATACTGCCGGTACAAAGACCATGGTAATGCCCGACAGAATGCCCGGCATGGAAAGGGGCAGGATCACTTTGGAAAAGACCTTCGCCGGGGTGCAGCCCAAGTCTTCTGCCGCTTCGATCAGGCGGTTGTCGATCTTTACAATGATGGCATACAGAGGCAGGATCATGTAGGGCAGGTAGTTATATACCATGCCAAGGATCACCGCGCCGGGCGTGCCGATAAGATTCAGCGAGCCGATGCCCAAAAGGGCAAGTAACTGATTGATGATGCCGTTGGCTTCCAGAAGTCCCACCCACGCCAGGGTGCGGAGCAAAAAGCTCATGCACATGGGCAGCATTACCAGCATATACAGGATCTTCTGGGTGACAGGCTGCCGGTGGGCGATGAAATAGGCAACGGGATATCCAAGGAGCAGACAGATCAGGGCGGATACCAGAGAGTACCATACAGAACTGCCCAAGGTGGGCAGAAATAAGCCCAGATCCTGAATGTTGCCCCAGGTGAATGCGCCGGTTTGCGGATCGGTGAGGGCGTAGTAACCCACCACACCCAGAGGGATCAGGGTGAAGACCAGCATCCACAGGATGTACGGCCCGGAAAGAAGGAGGGATTTATTCTTCTTCATCGGCGGCATCCTCCGTCAGCTCGTCGTACTCGGCGGAGTAGGAGCTGTAATCACCAAACATACCGGAGTATTCGCTCTTGCGCATGACGTGAATATCCTCCGGGTTCAGCCGAATGCCCACAGTGGCGCCCACCGGCTGATGGTCGGTGGTCTGGATCAGCCACTTGAAGCCCTTGAAGTCTACGATGATATCGTAGTTCAGGCCTTTGAAGGTCACAGAGGTGACGGTACCTGTGAGATGGCCCTCTTCGGGAGGAACAAAGTCAATGTCCTCGGGGCGGATGACTACGTCCACCGGTTCGTTGGGTTCAAAACCGGCGTCCAGGCACTGAAAGGTGCGGCCAAAGAATTTGACTTTGTAATCAGTCAGCATCACGCCATCCAAAATATTACTTTCGCCAATGAAGTCTGCCACAAAGGCGTTCTTCGGCTCATTATAGATATCCTCAGGCTTGCCAATCTGCTGGATACGACCTTTATCCATGACCACCACGGTGTCGGACATGGAAAGCGCCTCTTCCTGATCGTGGGTTACGTAGATAAAGGTGATGCCCATGGCCTGCTGGATGCGCTTCAACTCGTTCTGCATATCTTTTCTAAGACGCAGATCCAAAGCGGCAAGGGGTTCATCCAGAAGCAGTACCTTGGGGCGGTTTACCAGCGCCCGGGCAATGGCCACCCGCTGCTGCTGACCGCCGGACAGACTGTCAATGCGGCGGTGGGCAAAGCCTTGCAGACCTACCACTTCCAGCATCTCGTTTACCCGCTGGGTGATCTCTGCCTTGGGCAGTTTGGCCACATTCAGACCGAAGGCGATGTTGCCAAATACATCCAGATGGGGAAACAGCGCGTACCGCTGAAACACGGTGTTGATCTGCCGTTCATAGGGCGGCACATCATTGATGCATTTGCCGTCAAAAAGCACCCTGCCGGATGTGGGGGTCAAAAACCCGCCAATAATTCGCAGAGTGGTGGTTTTGCCGCAGCCGGAAGGGCCAAGCAGCGTGAGGAATTCGTGATCGTTAAAATAGAGATTGATACCATCAAGTATCCGTTCCCCGTCGAACTCCATGGAAAGATCCTGGAGCCTGATGAGTTCTTTGGACATTATCCTCCCCCGTTTCTTTTATGTTTTTAATAGTATAGATATAACCGAAAAAGTGACATTTGTCAACAGTGTTTTCTGTGTGGGACGTACCTGACGGAAAAATTTCCAAAACATGGTTTAAAATGCAAAAATCCGGTAATACTGGACTACGGAGGTGCTTAAATATGAGCAAGAAAAAATTCTCTGGCAGCATCAGCGGTAAGGGCTACTACATAGCCCTTGGGCTGTGTGCGGTTGCCATCGGAATCGCCGGATTCCTCTATTACAGAAATGCCAATCAGCCGAACCCCTCGTTAAACGGAAACGGGGAGTCGGTGGGCAATTTTCAGGATGACCAGGCGGTGATCGCCACCAATCCCGACGGTTCTTTGGTGGTTACACCGGACGGTTCTGCCAGCGGTAAGGTGACCCTGAAAACTGTATCCCCTCTGGACGGTCAGACAGTGGCAGTGTATGCAATGGATAGCCTGACCTATAACGCCACTACCCGGGATTGGCGTGTCCACAACGGTGTGGATATTGCCGCCGAGGCAGATGCCCAGGTCTGCGCCGCTGCCGACGGAGAGGTGTACACGGTCTATGAGGATGAGACCATGGGTATGACCGTGGTGATCCGTCATGACGGCGGTTATGCCACCAAGTACGCAAGCCTTGCCCAGACGGTGGCGGTGAAGCCCGGGGATCAGGTAACTGCGGGGCAGGTCATTGGCGCGGTGGGCAATACGGCGCTGATGGAAAGCGCTGTGGGCGACCATTTGCACTTTGGGGTCACCTGTGACGGGAAGCCGGTCAATCCTATGGATTTTCTGGCGCAAAACTAGCTTTTTCATTTCCTCTTTTTTTAAAGGGCCACCCGTGGGGTGGCCCGCTTTTTTGCGCCCATAGATATCAAATCTTTTCTTTGTCATTGCGGGTAAGGATGTAGGGACACCCTTCCGGGGTGTCCGTTTGGGTATCGTCCGGATTGTGCGGACTTTTTTTGTTGCCAAGGAGGCAAAAATGCAGTATGATAAGAAAAAACACACAGAAGGTGCAGCTATGATCTACACAGTCACGTTGAATCCCGCCATTGATAAAACGGCGCAGATCCCCGGCTTTACGCCGGGACAGGTGAACCGGATTCTTTCTTTCCGGGAGGATGCCGGCGGCAAGGGTATCAACGTATCCAAGTGTTTGCGCGCGTTGGGCGCAGAATCCGTGGCGGCGGTGATTCTGGCAGGGGAGACGGGCTGTCGGCTGGAAGCATTGCTTCGGCAGGAAAATATTGCGGTGCTGCCTGTGATGGCACAGGGACAGACCCGCACCAATTTAAAGATCGTGGACAGCATCGGAGGCATCAATACCGATATCAACGAGCCGGGCCCCAGTGTAGACAAAGCGGTTTTGGGGCAATTGCTGGATAGCCTTTGCCAAAGAATCCAGCGGGGGGATATTGTGATCCTCTCCGGTAGTCTTCCGCCGGATGCTCCCACGGATACTTACCGCATTTGGACGGAGACCTTCCGCGCTTTGGGCGCCCGGGTGATCCTGGATGCAGATGGGGCGTGTTTTGCTGAGGGCATCGGGGGAAAACCCTGTATGGTCAAGCCAAATGAGACGGAGCTTTCCCGCTTGCTGGGCCGCCCTATGGAGACCGAGGAACAGATTCTTGCCGGGGGCATGGAATTGCTGGACAGAGGCATTGAAACTGCGGTGATTTCTTTGGGTGACAAGGGCGCGCTGTTTCTGTGGCAGGACGGTATCTATCGGGCAGAAGCGCTGCCTGTGCCGGTACAAAGTACCGTGGGGGCAGGGGATTCTGTGGTGGCGGCAATGGCATACGCCATGGAAAAGGGTCTGTCCCGGCAGGAGCAGATGGCGCTGGCTATGGCAATGGGCGCTGCTTCCGTAATGCAATCCGGTACACAAGCGCCGGATGCCCGCACTGTATTTGCCTTGGCAAAGCAGGTGAAAATTGAAAGAATAAAATAACGTTATATTCGTAGGGGTGTGTCGCGAATCGCCCATTACAAAACCCGGGTATTGACGCATACCCGGGTTTTGCTGTTATTTCAATATATTCCGATAGCCTTTTCCGTACTGCACACACCGGGAAACCCGACTTAACGTGGCGGTGGAGATATCCGCCTGGGCGATGACCTGGTTGTAGGTCTTGCCCTCCATCAGTAGCTTGGCGGCATAGATCCGTTCTGCCATTTTCTCGATCTCCTTGTGGGTGCACAGATCCTCCATTAGCATCTGACATTCCTCCACAGAGGCAAGTTCGGTAAGAATCCGGTACAAATCGGCAATTTTTTCGGTTTTTTCCATAGACCGCAACTCCTTTTTTAAAAGGACTCCTGGAATCCTTGGAGAAAAGCGCGGGTCTTTTCACTCTTAGGATGCTCGAAAATCTCCTCCGGTGTGCCCATTTCTTCAATAACGCCGTCTGCCATATAGATCACTACGTCAGCAACACTCTTGGCAAAATCCATTTCATGGGTCACCACGATCATGGTGGAATCTTCACCCTTCAAGCCCCGAATCACCCGCAGCACCTCACCGGTCAGTTCCGGATCCAGCGCGGAGGTAGGCTCGTCAAAGCATAGGATCTCCGGGTGCATTGCCAGCGCCCGGGCAATGGCCACTCGCTGCTGCTGACCGCCGGAGAGCTGACAGGGATAGGCATCCAGCTTGTTGGACAGGCCCACTTGTTCCAGCAGGCGCTTACCCAAAGAATCCAGTTCCTCAGGCGTGCCTTTTTGCAGCAGAGCAGGGGCAAGTGTGACATTTTTCAGCACATTGTGCTGGGGGAACAAATTGAAATTTTGGAACACCAGACCGAAATGCAGCCGGTTCTCCCGGATCTGATCGTCGGTATATTTGGCGCCGGCGGAGAATAATTGCTTACCGCCCACCAAGATCTCGCCTTCGTCCGGCGTCTCCAAAAAGTTCAAACACCGCAAAAGGGTGGTCTTACCGCTGCCGGAAGAACCGATGATGGCCAGCACCTGCCCTTTTTCCAAGGAAAAGCTGACACCTTTTAAAACCTTGGTCTTGCCAAAATTCTTTTTGATATTTTTAACTTCCAGTATCATATTAACTCCTGAAATAGCTGAGTTTCTTTTCCACTTTGCCCAGCACGATGGTCAAAAATCCCACAAAGATCAGATAGAATACGCCGGTGTAAAACAAAGGCCAAATCAATGCCTTGGTGGCGGCCAGCTCGTTGGCCTGTTTGATGATCTCGCACACCACGATACAGTTGGCCAGCGCTGTGTCCTTGATAAGGGTGATGATCTCGTTGGACATGGGGGGCACGATCCGCTGGATCACCTGCTTCAAAATAACGTGGCGGAATACCTGCCCCTTGGTCATACCCAGCACATAGCCGGCCTCGTACTGACCTTTGGAAATGCTTTCAATACCGCCGCGGTAGATCTCGGAGAAGTAGCAGGCGTAGTTGATGGTGAACGCGATCAGTACGGCGATGATCCGTCCGGCATCGTTCACGGCGTAGTTGATAAAGAAATAGCGGTCCAGCCTGCTGAACAGAGGGATCTGATCCTTAAACAAAAGACCGGGGGCATAATAAATGATGAAAATTTGCAGCATCAGGGGTACGCCCCGGACGATCCAGACGATGACCTTAGAGATGGCTTTTACCGGCTTGAAGCGGCTCATGGAACAGAAGGCGATGGGCAGACCCAGGGGCGCGCCGCACAGCAGCGTCACCACAAAGATCAGCAAGGATATATAAAAGCCGTCCAGCAGGAAAGCCGTAACTTCCCAAAATGACATATATTTTTCTCCAATAAAAACCTTGATAAACTTATGGATAACCGCAGGTGATGTTACCTGCGGTTATCAATGCAATTCTTGTTTGATTACTTCTTCTGATCGGAGTAGTCAGTGATGGCGGTGGTAGCAACGCCGTACTTCTCAGCCAGATTTTTGATGGTGCCATCCTTGGCCAAAGCTTCCAGCTGCTCGTTGACCTTGGCGGTCAAGTCGCTGCCCTTCTTGAAGCCGATGGCGTAGAACTCCACATCGCTGGACAGCGCGTCAACGATTTTCAGGTTGGCGTAGTCGCCCTGACCCACATAGCTCTTGGCCAGCTGTGCATCAACAACTGCGAAATCAGCAGTACCTGCATTGACCTCGAAAATGCACTTGGTCTGAACATCAAAGCCCTTGATGGTAGCGCCTTCGAAGCTCTTGCCGTAGGATTCACCGGCGGAGCCGGACTCAGCGGCGCCCTGCTTGCCGTTCAGATCGGCAGCGGCAGCAATGGTGGAGTCCGCCTTTACAACGATAACCTGACGGTTTTCCATGTAATTGTAGGAGAAGTCCACCTTTTCGGCACGCTGGATGCCGTCGTCGTCATCGGCGCAGTTGGCGGTAAAGCCGTTCCACACGCAGTCGATGGTGTTGGAGTTCAGGTCGGTGTACTTAGCCTTCCAGTCAATCTCTTTGAAGATGACCTTGTAACCCATCTTGCCGAAGACAGCCTCAGCCAGCTCGGTGTCGAAGCCAACCAGCTTACCGGACTCGTCCTTGTAGTTCATAGGCTCGTAAATGGTGTAGCCAACCACAACGGTCTTGGTTTCGTCTGCTTTGGATTCGCCTGTGCCGTCAGTCTTGTCGGCGGGTTTGGTGCAGCCTGCGAAGCAGGACAGGCAGAGGATCAGCGCCAGTAACAGAGCAATGTACTTTTTCATGATAATATTTCCTTTCTTGTTGGGAGGAGCGCCTCCGTGTTTGATTGATAGTTGCATTATACTTCACCAAAGTAAAGTTGTAAAGTGCTTTTTGGAAAAATTTTTCATCTTTGGCACTGTGCACAAAAGGAGGCGCTGGTTTAGCACTATATATTGGTAAAGTGTTCGACTGGATGTTGTTTGGACACCCGAGGACGGGTGTCCAAACGGTGTTTTATTCGTAGGGGCGATTCCTGTATCGTCTGTCTTTTTAAATGAAAGATACGGGGCGTGCCTTGCGACACGCCCCGTTGGGGATACGATTATTTTGCGTATTCCACAGCCTTGGTTTCCCGGATCACATTGATCTTGATCTGACCGGGGTATTCCAGTTCTGCTTCGATCTTCTTGGCAATGTCCCGTGCCAGCAGGATCATATTGTCCTCGGTGACCTCTTCGGGTTTGACCATAATACGGACTTCCCGACCGGCCTGGATGGCAAACGCCTTTTCCACGCCGGGGTAGGAGCCTGTCAGCTCTTCCAGCTTTTGCAGACGGCGAATGTAGTTTTCCACATTCTCACGGCGGGCGCCGGGTCTGGCGGCAGATACTGCATCTGCGGCTTGCACCAGCACAGCGATTACGGTCTTAGGCTCTACATCGCCGTGGTGAGCTTCGATGGCGTTGACCACCACAGGGTTTTCCTTGTACTTCCGGGCCAGATCTGCGCCCAGCTGTACGTGGCTGCCTTCCACCTCATGGTCAATGGACTTGCCCAGATCGTGCAGCAGACCTGCGCGCTTTGCCAGGGTTACGTCCACGCCCAGCTCGGAGGCCATCAGACCTGCGATGTGGGCAACCTCGATGGAGTGATTCAGCACGTTCTGACCGTAAGAAGTGCGGTACTTCTGACGGCCCAGAATCTTTACAAGCTCCGGATTCAGGCCGTGGACACCGGTCTCGTAGCAGGCGCGCTCGCCCTCTTCGCGAATGGTGCGATCTACGTCCTTTTTCGCCTTCTCCACACAGTCCTCGATACGGGTGGGGTGGATCCGGCCATCGGCAATGAGCTTTTCCAGGGCAAGTCTTGCCACCTCCCGGCGAACCGGGTCAAAGCTGCTGACGGTGATGGCTTCCGGCGTATCGTCGATGATCAGATCGACGCCGGTGATGGTTTCCAGGGTGCGGATATTCCGACCCTCGCGGCCGATGATACGGCCCTTCATTTCGTCGGTGGGCAGGGGAACAACGGAGACCGTTGCTTCTGCTGCATGGTCTGCGGCACAGCGCTGAATTGCGATGGACAGGATCTCTCTTGCCTTTTCATCGGACTCGTCCTTCATCTGCTGCTCGATCTCCTTGATCTTCATAGCAGTTTCGTGACGGACTTCCTCCTCCACGCTTTCCAGCAGGAATTGCTTGGCTTGCTCCTGGGTCAGACCGGAAAGCTTTTCCAGGGTAGCAAGGTGGGCTTTTTTCACTGCCTCGGTCTCTTCCTTGACCTTGGCAACTTCCTCCAAACGGCGGGCCATTTCTTCTTCTTTTTTCTCGAAGTTTTCAGCCTTTTTGTCCAGAGTCTCTTCCTTCTGTTGCAGACGGCGCTCTTGCTTGGTCAGCTCAGCACGCCGTTCTTTGACTTCTTTTTCGTACTCTGTGCGAGATTTATGGATTTCGTCTTTGGCTTCCAGAAGCATTTCCTTCTTACGGCTTTCACCGCTGCGGATGGCTTCATTGATCAGTCGGGTTGCTTCTGCTTCGGCAGAGCCAATCTCCCGCTCGCTGACACGTTTGCGGTAGGCAATGCCCGCGGCAAAGCCGATCACAGCCAAAACTAACGCACCTGCGGCGATCAATACGATCCCCAAAGGTCCAATCGTCATCACTAAGCACCTCCTTTGTAGAATAGGCATCAGCAAAGGAGTGGACACAAGGCCCCATGATGTTCAATTTGCAAAATAAATGTACCGGATGACCGGTAAAGCTTTTTAGCATATAAAACGCCACGAGGCGAAATGCGCAACTCCGGCAGACGCCGAGGTTATCATGACACGCCGGGCACTACCACCCGAGCGTACACCATACCGAATCTATTGTACCTGCGTTGCCCCGGAATGTCAAGAATAATTGTGGAAAAAGGGGAGCGTATTGTGCTCGTTACAATGAATCACGCCTATTCGCAGAAGAATATCCGTTGACAAGGTATGTTTGCCGTGGTAAAATAACCCCAATGCGGGCGTGGGGAGCGAAGGGAGCGCCGCCGGTGGCGGATGAAGCGACCTGAGCGAGTGGCCGGGGTCGATCACTGACGCAGCCGCTCTGTCGGCAAGGAAGAGATCGGGGACCCCAACAGGTCGATAAAGGTATAACTGAATAAATGCGGGCGTGGTGGAATTGGCAGACACGTTGGGGAGCGAAGGGAGCGCCGCCGGTGGCGGATGAAGCGACCTGAGCGAGTGGCCGGGGTCGATCACTGACGCAG
>JBGVON010000029.1:0-5695 GCA_045126495.1 Faecousia sp. | reverse complement strand
CCTTATAGGTGCTGCAAGGCTGGACGGCGTAGGGCATTTCGGAATCTTTATGAGAATCATGGTTCCGATCTCCATACCCGCGATGCTGGCACAGTTTGTATTGAATTTTATCGGTGCTTACAACGATTATACTGGCCCGCTGCTTTATTTGGATGACTCCAGCATGTGGACGGTATCTCTTTTGGTGGCACGGTACGGAGACGGAGGTTTCATCCAGTACTGGTCACTGAAGATGGCGGGTGGCGTAATCGCCATGATCCCGATGGTGATACTGTATCTGATCTCCCAGAAGTTTATTAACATTGGTACTGCGGTATCTTCCAGCTTGAAGGGATAAACCGCCGAAAAATAGGAGGACAATATTTTGAAGAGTAAAGCGATAATGTCAGCAATATTAGTTTGCATACAAGTGATTATATTGCTGACAGGGTGTACAGGCAATGGGTATGGCGAGAATGCCACATTTGTCTTAAGCCATTACAGCGGCGTGGATTCCTCTAAAGTGTATGATACTGAGCTGCTTTATAAGAACAAATCGGATGTTTGGGGCAGCGACGCCTGCGTGATCTATGTTCCCAAGGAAAGAGATAAGGTGCATGGAGGCTATTACTATATGTATTTGTCCACCAATGCCGGTATCGATTCCAATGAATCGACTTTTGTCGGTGAAGATGGAGAAATATATCGGGAATCTACGCAGGTGCTGCGGAGCAAGGATCTTGTGGACTGGGAGATATGCGGTGCTGTAGACAGCGGCATGGGAGTTCTAATTGAAGAAGACGGCTGGGTAAATAATATGACCTGGGCTCCCGAGGTAATTTACGATGAGGAAAGTGGCAAATATTTTATGTACTTTTCCGCAAGAGTTCAGGAACTGACTGAGAGACTGAAAAGTCTCGGTGCCCGTTATAAAAACTACTATCTGGCCGATGGAAGCCATGATATTAACAGCGAGATGAATGTGGGTATCGCCGTTTCTAATACACCGGTGGGACCTTTCAGACTTGTGTCCTCCGAAAATGTATATGGTAGCGTCGATGCAACAAACCCGCTGGGCGAAGTTCTTACAGCCATCAATCCTCCTATTATTTTTGCGGAGCACTACAAAAATGCGGATGAATTTTCTGCTATTGATATTCATCCCTTCAAGGACGAAAACGACGATCTGTATTTATTCTTTGTCAAGCATCAGTCCGCCACATCCAGTGCCAGCGGCAACGACGAGCAGACCGGCAACATGATCTGGGCAATAAAAATGCTGGATTATGTTACACCGGATTATACGACCCTTACAAAGTTAATTGCAAACAAGTATTTTGTTTCTGTTGAATATAAAGGCAAAGAACAGACGGTATGGGATGATAACTATCCGAAATATCTGGATTCCAGTTATGATCACATTACCTCGTTCCCGGACGGAACAGAATACAAAGAGACACCGAATGATGGCAGCGTATGTGAAGCCCCGCAGGTCATTATGACAAAGGACTCGGACGGAAGGACGGTATACCTTCTTACCTATTCCGTGCGCGGCGTTGGCTTGGTGAACTACGATGTGCAGTACGCTTATTCCTATTCGCCGCTGGGACCGTACACAAAGGCCGCAGCAACGGAAGGAAAGCTCATTATTGGATATGATGCAACCAATGACTTTAGCAAGAACCTAGGACATCATTGTTTTGTAACCGTAGGAGACGAAACATGGATTGTTCATTCTGACCAGGACCCCGGATTCGATACCCGTGCATATGCATTGGCTTCTGTTTCTTGGCAGTGGAGATCCTTTGCACAGGCAGACGGCGGCAAGCGGGAAATATTGATCCCTGTTGCAAACGGGCCGACAAAAACGCTGCAGCCTTTGCCGGAGTCTGTATCCGGTTACCGTAATGTGGCTTCTGAGGCGGACGTTTCGGTGAGTTCCGGCAGCGGAGCAAAATACTTAACGGATGGAACGGTCACAACGACTGCTTTTGTTTCAGACATGGAATTTAAGACAAATGAAGATTCCGTTGTCATTGAATTGAAATTCGATGAGCCGCAGACCATACGGGGAATCTATCTGTATAATTCCTATACATATTCTTACGCATTTCAATCTATTGACTATATTAAGTTCACACTCGCAGAAACGCCTGATTGTTATAAAGGAGGAACTGCGGATTCCTGCATCATTTATGATTTGGAAGTGGATCCGTGGACCATCAACGAGAAAAATAACGAAATTCGTACGGGCGGAGGCGCGGTGGCAACCTTCGATGAGATTACTGTGAGCGCAATTAAAATCCAGATTTCTAATAAGGTTGCAGGCGAATATGCAGATGGAATTGGCGTTTCTGACATCTATGTGCTTGGAAAATAGAAGAAGGAGGGTGAAGAATGAATATTTTCAAAAACAAAAAGAAATTCATCATAATCCTTTCTGTTCTGGTTGCAGTAATTGCTGTCGGAATAGCCTGCTTCTTGCTGTTCAGAGGCAAACCTATGTCAGAGGAATATGTGTATCAAACGGCCAAGCCCTTTACGGATATTCCTGATGACTGGATCACCCTGGACGGAAAGACCACGGAAAAGGAATGGCAGGATAATAACTGGCTGACCTACGGAACAGACGGTGTTACATACAACATAACGACTGAATTCACGGAAAAGGGAATGTATATCGCCGGAATCGCTGAGGATCCTTTCGTGTTCTTAAGCAGCGATTACAATATGGACGCAAGTTCCCGCTTCAAGCTATACATTGTCCGGGGCGACGAGGAGGATGTACGTGCAGGCAGTGGGCTCTATCGGGCATGCCGCCGCACATTGCTGTTTATTAACCCGGAGACAGCAATATGCAAATCCAATGTTCAGGTAAATGTTGCTACCTATGTGGATGGAAACATCAACACAACCGGTGATCCAACAATATATGAAACAAAGGGGTGGAGCTTCGAGGTATTTATAAGCTGGGAATCCTTGCGAATGGAAGATGAGTACTTCGAAGAGGATGGTATTCCTGACAGCATGCGGATGTTTGTCAGCTACCTGAAGGTCGACGGCGAAAACGAAAACAGGATCAATGTAGATCTTGCTCCTGTAAATACACGAGCTGATCGCTACCAGACCTTCTGGCAGTTCGGACCGAATGGTCTAACAGGAACAAACTCCCCCACCAAGCTGCTTGGCAATGCACCGGGAGGGCCTGCCGCAACGAATTACTTAAGTTACAGTAAGGATTCGGATGGAGATCTCGTGGTTTCCTCTAAACTCAATACAGCACAGTTTACCTGGGTGCGGGCAGACGAAAGCGAGAACTTCATGATTGAAGCGACTTTTACAGCGGGTGCTCAGACCGGAAGCGGTGAAGCCGGTATGGGATTTATTCTGTACAGTCTGCCAACAATTAACGAAGGATATAATATTTTTGTTGCCCGGGCGGACGCGCTGAAAAATGCCAATCAGTTGAAGGTCCTGTCCGGCGCGGAAACTACCGGCTTGCAGAACATCTGGTGGCCCTCAATTTCTGAAGTTGTGCGTACTTCTTATGAATCGCCCTACGGCGCTAACAGCGTTAGGCTGAAGCTGGTAAAAGTCGGCGGAAGCATGTACTACTTTATTGACGATGAATTCTATAAAATGGAATATATCGACAGACTAAAGGAAACCGTTAATGTGGGCCTGTTCTTTAACTGCCCGGCCTCCGCGACGGACATTAGATATGAAGATTATTCCGATAATATAGAATTGGCAATGAAGGAACTGGACGAGTATGTATATATGATTAATGTTCCCGGCTCGACCAACAAGGGCAGCGTTACTGCCAGTACGTCTTTTGTTCCTGTGGGAGACACCTTTGATTTAACCGTATATCCGGAAAGCGGCTATGTTCTCGACGCGCTTTATAACAATGGGACTATGCTTAAGCGGTACGCGGTAGAGTACAAAGGCCTTACCCCTAAAGCGAATGTCAATATTAAGGCTGACTTCTACAAGCTAGATGCTGACACAGAGGCTTGTAAGGTCAAACTAAAGATTACTGATGAGGAAGGCCAGTCTGTAAGCGGAACAAAATACTATATTACCGATGATGCTGGACAGATCGTGTACTCAGGAAAAGAAAACGGCAGAGGTACGATCGTCGTATCTTTGCCGAGAGAAGGTACGATAAACACAGGCACCCGTGAGCTTTCTTTCAGCGGAAAGTACACAATTACACTTGAAACGAATGGATATCTCGTACGGACACAACAGATTTCCGTAGGCACGAATGAGTCCTATGAAGAAACGATCGCAATGGAGAAGTTCAAGTACGGAACTGTAACAGTAAACGGCTTGCAGACCGACGAGGCTGATGATACCTTTAAGTACAGCTCGGAAAAGGGTATGTATTACTCGGAGATGAGGGACAATTCCGGATATGAATCGGCCTACCATACCGATTATATCGGGAAAAACTACGTGGCGAACGTTAGAATTGTAACGGATAGGCCGGTATCCGGAATTAACGTGCCGGGAATTTCCCTCTCTGTTGGAGGCACAACGGTTTTGTGTTTTAAATTCAGCCCATGGGAAGCCAATCAGATGTGGGTATACTGCGGTGGAAAGGAGGTCAGCATCTCAGGATTTGCGCATAGGATTTCTTCTACCAGCAGAGGCTCTGCCGTTTTCTCAATTGCGAGAAAAGGCGAGAATATCTACGTGTTTGACAGCAACGGTGAATTGGGCCTTGTGATCAATCGCACCGGTCTCCACGTTTGCGGCGGACATGAATTTGTAAACAGTTCAAACTTAGTGGCTGTGAATAATGCGCTCGGTACTTTCTTCCGTACGGATGGACTTTCACATGCGTTTGGCATTCGGAACAATTATGAGAAGGGTTCAGGAAACGTATATTTTGATATACAGTGGAGCTCGGACAGTGCGGAGATCAATCAAAAACAGGATGTAATTGCGTTCAGCCTGCTGAAGATCAAAGCAGATAGCAATATTAGCGCGGTTGAATATGCCGGCGCATATGATGAAGAAAAGGGCTTTGTTATCGGTTCAACAGGATATATTTACCTGAGGGCGACCGATAAGAGCAATCCGGTTCACAAATTGTTGCTGACATATGCTGACGGAAGCAAAGAAGTGTTCACGGCATCACAATACAATTCCAATACGGGCGTCAGCACGTTTGAATTGCTTCTTACCAAAAAGTGCGCGCGGGTGGAATATCAGCTTGCAAAGATCTATACAATCTCCGGCACGATTAGCGCTCCGAAGGGCGTGACGGTAAACCGTACCCAAATTACTTTTATCGATAAGGCTTCGGGAAGAGATTACACAACGACCTGTAACGAAAACGGACAGTATGTAATCAACCTCTTTGCTTCTGACTATAATTTGGTCGCATTCAAAAACAGTTATGTTGCATACAAGACAAACTTGACAGTCAAGGGTGCAGCAAAGCTGAACCTGGAGTTGAAAGAAGAGGAGTACTATATTGGTTCGGCAGTGGTAAACGGCAAAACGGTAAGTTCCAACATTGATGCAGATGCGGCTATCGTCATCGATTCCATGGATGGCAAGGTGACCATTCCCGCCAATCGGGCCAGTATGATGTCGGTACTGGGAAGCCAGGTATTTACCGGAGCGGATTCCTTTACGTATACCATTCGTGTATCACAAAAGAATCTGCCGGTTATTGATGGAACAGACAGAGGGGCTACGC
>JBGVON010000028.1:0-3243 GCA_045126495.1 Faecousia sp. | reverse complement strand
TTGCGCAGATGCTCTATCTGGAAGCGCAGGATCCGGATAAGGATATCCAGTTTTATATCAATTCTCCCGGCGGCAGCGTCACAGCCGGCATGGCGATCTACGATACCATGCAATACATTAAGTGTGACGTGGCAACCATTTGCGTTGGCATGGCAGCATCCATGGGTGCATTTTTGCTGGCTGCTGGCGCAAAGGGTAAGCGCATGGCACTACCTAATGCCGAAATTATGATCCATCAACCCTCCGCCGGTACTCAGGGGCAGATCACCGATATGGCGATCCATATGAAGCGCCTGGAAACTATTAAAGCAAGAATGAATCGCATTCTTGCAGAGAACACCGGCAAGGATATTGTTGAAGTGACTGCTGCTTGTGAGCGAGATAACTTCATGACCTCTGTTGAGGCAAAGGAATTCGGTCTGATCGACCGTGTCCTTGATCGTCACTAATCAGAAAGGCGGACCTGTTGCATGTCTAAAACAGATGAGCAGACTATCAGCTGCTCCTTCTGCGGAAAGCGGGAGAACCAGGCACGGCTGATCGCCGGTCCCGGTGTATATATTTGCAGCGACTGTGTGCAGGCCTGCTGCGATTTGCTTCGGGAGGATGAATGCAGCGCTGAAATGCCGGAAAAACTGCCAGTACCGGCAGAAATCAAAGCATTTATGGATAACTACATCATCGGTCAGGATGAAGCGAAGATTGCCCTGTCTGTTGCCGTTTATAACCATTATAAGCGCATCTATTTGTCGCAGGACACCGATGTGGAACTCCAAAAGAGCAATATTTTGCTCATCGGTCCTACGGGTTCCGGCAAGACCCTCTTTGCCCAAACTCTGGCCAAAATTTTGGATGTACCTTTTGCGATTGCCGACGCCACCACCTTAACCGAGGCAGGTTATGTGGGTGATGATGTGGAGAATATTCTTGTACGTCTTTTGCAAGCGGCAGATTTCGATCTGGAACGGGCAGAACGGGGAATCATCTATATTGATGAAATGGATAAAATTGCCCGTAAAAGCGAAAATACATCCATCACACGTGATGTATCCGGCGAGGGCGTTCAGCAAGCACTGCTGAAAATTTTGGAGGGCACTGTGTCCAATGTGCCGCCCCAAGGTGGCAGAAAGCACCCCCAACAGGAGACCATTCCTGTTGACACCTCCAAGATTCTTTTCATCTGCGGCGGTGCTTTTGACGGATTGGAAAAAATTATTGAATCTAGAACCGATAAGTCCGCAATCGGCTTTGATGCGCCGGTGCAGAGCAAAAACGAGCGGGATGTGGGCAAACTCCTTTCTCAGGTGCAGCCCCATGATCTAATTAAATTCGGTATTATTCCGGAGCTTGTAGGCCGTTTACCTGTGATCACCAGCTTACAGAATTTGAAGCAGGAGGATCTGGTTCGGATCTTGACAGAGCCTAAAAATGCTTTGACCAAGCAGTATAAGGCGCTTCTTGCTATGGACAATGTGGAACTGGAATTCCAACCCAAAGCATTGGAAGCTGTGGCAAAGAAGGCGGTAGACCGTCAGATTGGCGCCCGGGGGTTACGGGCGGTTATGGAAGAGATCATGACAAAGATCATGTATGTGATCCCCTCTGATCTTACCATCAAAAAAGTGGTTATCACACCGGAGACCATTGAAGGCAAGCAGCCAAAGGTCCTGCGTGACAAGACCAAACCTCGTGAAAAATTAACCACGAGACAGTGATACTGTGAGGGGGTAGAATACTACCCCCTTTTCGTTTATATCCAGAAAGGAGGATGAACATGGGTGAGCAATTTGTATCCGGAAGACTGCCGGTTTTAGCCCTGCGGGGATTGGCGGTATTTCCGGATCAGACCGTTCATTTCGATGTTGGTCGTGTAAAATCCGCGTTGGCACTGGAATACGCTATGAAACACGATCAATTGCTGCTCTTAGTTCCGCAGAAAAACATTCTGGAAGATGACCCCGATGTAACCGGACTTTATCCCATAGGCACATTGGTAAAGGTCAAGCAAGTATTAAAATCCCAGAATGAGAATATTCGGGTACTGGTAACCGGACTGCGCCGGGGGAAAATAATAGAATTGACCCAAAGTGAGCCGTATCTTGCCGGTATCGTGGAAACTGTCACAGAGCTGCCTGTTAAGGATGTGCTCCGAGGAAGAGCCTTGTGCAGGGAAGCTGCAATGCTTTATGCTGCGTACAGTGATATGGTGGAGCACCCGGCGCATGGGGTGCAGCTTAAAATTATGGCGTCGGAGGACTGCGGCTTTGTAGCAGATTCTATCGCGCAAAATTCCGGGATGGACTATCGTGATAAAGCAAAACTGCTGGCACAACTCAATCCCATTCGTCGCATGGAGAATACGCTGAAACTGTTGCAGCAGGAGATTCAGATGCTTCAAATTGAAGCGGACATTCAAGCAAAAACCCGTTCCAATATTGATCAGGATCAGCGGGATTATTACCTTCGTGAGCAGATGAAGACCATTCGTGAGGAATTGGGTGAAGAGGACGAATACTCCGAGTTTACTGAGTATGAAAAGAATATTCTTTTGCTGAACCTACCCAAAGAATCAGAAGATAAGCTTCTCAAAGATTTACAGCGACTGAAAAAGCAGCCCTATGGCTCTGCGGAAGCATCTGTGCTGCGAAATTACTTGGATACCGTGCTGGAATTGCCGTGGAATCACGCCACAAGGGAGCGAATTGACGTTGACACCGCCAGGAAAATTCTGGACAAGGACCATTTCGGCTTGGAAAAGGTTAAGACGCGGATATTAGAGACCATTGCTGTGCGCCAGATTGCTCCGGAAATGCCCCCGCAGATTCTGTGCCTTGTTGGTCCCCCGGGTGTGGGTAAAACCTCTGTGGCATATTCCATTGCCAGAAGTCTGAACCGAAAGCTGGCGCGGATCGCTTTGGGTGGCGTCCATGACGAGGCGGACATCCGTGGTCACAGAAAGACCTATGTGGGCGCAATGCCCGGTAGAATCATTTCTGCGATGATCCAGGCAGGAAGTACAAATCCTGTTCTACTCTTGGACGAAGTGGATAAGATGGGTTCTGATTACCGTGGTGATCCCAGCGCAGCCCTCTTGGAAGTGCTGGATAGCGAACAGAATAAAACTTATCGGGATCATTATTTGGAAATTCCCTTTGATCTGAGCAATGTTCTGTTTATTACCACAGCAAATACGCTGGATACCATTCCCAGGCCTTTGCTTGACCGTATGGAGATCATCGAACT
>JBGVON010000027.1:0-5408 GCA_045126495.1 Faecousia sp. | reverse complement strand
GATTGGGATGTCGCCAAGCGGTAAGGCACCAGACTTTGACTCTGGCATTCGTAGGTTCAAATCCTGCCATCCCAGCCATTTGACCCGCTAGCTCAGTTGGCAGAGCAACTGCCTTTTAAGCAGTGGGTCCGGAGTTCGAATCTCCGGCGGGTCACCAAAAAAGGATAGATACCCTTGGGTATCTATCCTTTTTTCTTTGATATGACGGAGATTCGAAAATCTAAAATGCAATATGCCGGTGGCATATTGCTGCCATCAGTGCAAACACTGGTGGCTACCGCTATATCTGCCCTACTGGGCAGATATGCAATGAATCTCCGGCGGGTCACCAAGAGACGCAAATACGAACCCTGCACATTGTGAGGAATGTATTTGCGCTAGAAGTAATTATCTCAGCTAAGCCATAATCGGCTTAGCTGGGATATTTTTTGTGCTGTGTAGTGGTTCCCACAGAAACCGACATACCCATATGTTACCCTAACCACAGAAGTTTTGATTTGCATTCGTGGAATTGTTTTAGGAAAACTTTCTCTTTACAGTTGATGTCCATTCTCGTATAATTTAAGGTAGAATATACAACTATCGAGGAATGGCAAATGGAAAAGTTACAACAATTCTTCCGATCCCGCTCTTTGCGGGAAATGCTGCAAGAGCTTGTCTGGCTCAGCAGATACACTCTGCACTACAAAAAGGAAGTGCTCTGGTACATATTTGTTGGCGCGCTTGGCACAGTAGTCAGTCTGATCGGCAGCATCCTCAGCAAATACATCATTGATGCCGTTACGGGCTTCAATACGAACGCCATTATTGCGGCTCTTGCCTTTTATGTGCTTATGCAGCTGTTTCAGATCCTGGTTCGGGCTGTCTCCGGCAGAATCAGTGCGCAAGTCAGCATTCGCGTCAATCAGCAAATCACCGCTCAGGTCTATGATAAGCTGCTGATCACCGACTGGGAGGCGTTGTCTGCCTACCATTCCGGAGATATTCTGACTCGTGTAGCGGGAGATGTCAACACAGTTTCTTCCAGTGTGCTTGGATGGGTTCCGGAGCTTTTGACGCGGCTATTGCAATTTGCCGGTACCTTAGGCGTGATTCTTTACTACGATGCCACTCTGGCGATCATTGCCCTGCTCAGCGCTCCGGTCACATTGCTGATGAGTCGTTATGTAATCAAAATGATGCGACATCACAATCAAAAAATGCGGCAACTGAGCAGCGAAATGATGGTCTTCAACGAAGAATCCCTTCAAAATATCCAGCTGATCAAATCCTTTGACCGGACCGATGCTTACAGTCAAAAGCATCGAAAACTGCAACAGCGGTTTAAGGATGCATCTATGGAATATAACCGTTTTTCTATCCATAAGAATACCCTTATGTCGCTGGCAGGCACGGTGGTGGCACTGGCATGCTTCTGCTGGGCCATATATAGGCTCTGGTCCGGCTATATAACCTATGGCACTATGACGTTATTCCTGCAACTTTCCGGCTCTCTGACGGCCGCCTTCGCAGCGCTGGCGAATCTCGTACCCGGCACAATCAGCGCGGCTACTGCGGCACGACGCATTATGGCCATTATGGAGCTTCCTGTTGAGGATCGCAGCGATGCCTCGGTTGCAGAATCTTTTGCGCAAAAGCATATGGCCTCCTCTCTTAGAGTCGAAGCAAAGGGACTTTCCTATCATTATGAAGACGGCATGTCGGTTTTGTCTGACAGTAATTTTGTTGCGGATGCAGGCCAGATCGTTACCTTTGTGGGCCCCTCCGGAGAGGGAAAGACCACCTTGCTGCGCCTTTTGTTAGGAATCATTCGTCCCCAAAGCGGCACTTTGGGGCTCTGCGCAGAGGATGGGAGCCGAATTGATATAACTGCTTCCACAAGATCGTTGTTCGCCTATGTTCCTCAGGGAAATACCTTCTTTTCCGGTACAGTCCGGGAAAATCTGCAAATGATTCGTCCGGATGCCACAGATGCGCAACTGCATGATGTCCTTCGCCTAGCCTGTGCAGAGGATTTTATCCAGGCGCTCCCCCTTGGACTGGACACACCGGTGCGGGAACAGGGCGGCGGTTTCTCAGAAGGACAACTACAACGGCTGTGCATTGCCAGAGCACTTCTTTCCAACGCACCGATTCTCCTGCTTGACGAAGCCACCAGCGCTTTGGATATTGAAACAGAAAAGAAGGTCCTGGATAATATTATGCGCTCGCAAAAGGGACGCACCTGCATTATCACCACCCACCGCCCCAGCGTATTGGAGATCAGCCACCGAATTTACCGGATCCACAACGACCGGATCGAACCGGTGCGCTAAACGCAACATGCTAAAAATCGCCACGACAGATAGTCGGTCTGTCGTGGCGATTTTATTAAAATAATCTTACATGATAGTTATTCAGGACAAAACCGCAAACCTCAGGGGCACTTTTTCTCAGGCGATCAAGCCCTTTGTTGATGGAATTTGTGGGCATATAATCAGCACGCACCACCAGCAGCGCAGTATCCACCATAGTCGCCAAGATCTCTGCATCGGCAGCCGCCAGCATAGGCGGCGTGTCCAATATGATATAATCCATCTGCGTGCGAAGCTGCTGCAACAGAGCAGGAAGCTTGCCATTGTTCAGCAGTTTGGTAACATTCCTGCCAGAACTTTGGCTGACGCCCAGCAAGATACCATGCTTCTTGCTTTCTATAAGATAGGATGAAGGGTCCGTTTCCTTCTGCAAAAGGTAGGAGGTAAGGGTCTTTTCCTTTTCTATGGGCATATCAAATATTTTATGCAGAGAAGACTTGCGGAAATCGCAATCTAACAGCGCTACCCGCCGTCCTTTTTCTGACAATGCCAAAGCCAGATTTGCCGCAATCGTGGTTTTCCCCTCATTCTCACCCACACTGGTAACCAGAATCACCTGTTGCTCTCGCTTTCGCGTATGGTATTCCAAAGCAGAGCACAGACTCAAATTATCCTCAACAAAATCCTTTTTGATCAGGGAATTGGTGATCAACGGCGCATTGTTTCTTTTGCGAAGCTTTGACCGGAGGGTTTTGTTCTTTTTCTCATGGTTAATGGTTCGCAAAAGTCTTGCATCAATCTTTCTCCGGGCAGCTTTCGGTGTCTTTACGGTGTCGTGCAGCAAGTATAGCGCAACGATTCCTCCCACAGCCAAAAAACCGCTTATGAACAAGACCAGCGGATATCGGGACTCCGCATCCAGCGGATTGGAAGGAACTACCGGAACAACAGGATCCTTGATCACCTCCAATTGGGCGTTGGAAAACACATAGTCCGATATGGAGCTATAATTATCTACCAATAGGTTCAGCGCCCGAAAAGAGGTATCCGGTGCCTCTGACGTGACTGTAACGATCAGAAGATTGGTTTCGGGGATCGTCACCGTGTTGACCCTTCCGTCAAAGCGCTGATCGGGCATTTGCTCTTGTATTTTCTCTCGCAGCACATTGCTTTGGAACACCTCAACAAAAACGGAAGCCATGCTTTGGGTGGTGGTCAGCGAGTTATAGGCACTGGTGCCGTCCTTTGCGCTGACCATAAAGGTGGCAGAAGAAGTATAAGAGGGGGTGTAGGTCAATTTGCACACGGAGGTATAACACAAAACCGCGCTGATGCAAAGGGCTACGATCATCCATAGATTTTTCAATAACAAAAGCACGAGACCGTGAAGATTGATTTCATCAAAATGTATCGTTTTCTCTTCCATTTCAGTCCTGCCTTTCTGTCACAACCACAGTCAGAGGCGCATATCCGGACAGCACACCATCATTATAGCTATATACCAACTGGTAACAACCGGGCTTGTTTACATCCAGATTCCCTTGAATTTCTATTTTTTCTGCATCCAAGGCAGTAGTGTTTCGATCCGTTACAGTAGCAAGCCATTGCATGGGTTCAAAAGTCTGCCCCTGCTGCACATATACGATATACCGGTGAAGCTTGACAATGGCGGTGCTTTCTTTGCTTTCATAAGTAACCCAAAGGGTAATCTGCGCCGTGTCACCGCAGGAATTGGAAACTTCCAGCACCACAGGGTAATTTCCTACCGAGTAATTGTTTACCATATTGGAGATCACCCGGACATGGTCAGAAATATCACCGTCGATACAGTCCTCCACGCGGATGTGGTCTATCAAATCAAAGGAACTTCCAACTGTATAGACAGGAGATTTTTCCAAAGAAAACACCGGAGCCTTATAATCTGTATAGCGCACCGGACGGGATAGAGTGGCGGAGTTGTTGTGACTGTCAAAAACCACATATTTCACACGCACAGTGCCCGGCTCTAAAAAATGGGACACCGATGCCACCATAATCTGTGCTGTCAGATCGCCGTCAGTGGCATCCTGTGCGCGAAGCTCCCGATATATGGCCTCAGGAGGATCTTGCACGCTGATTTCCAGCAACTCAACCGTGCTGGTAATTTCCGGATAATCTGTATTCCGATTGCTGTTGTAGTGATGATTGGCCCAACCTGCAAACGGCAGGCTCAAAGCAAATACAATCACAGTGAAGATTCGTAAATATCGCATATCACACCTCTTCTCTATATGTCGTTATCACAGCATATGCCCATAGGGTTTTCGTACATCAGGCACCCAGCATAATGTTTAGAATACCGCAGGCTCAAATGGTCATAAACATCCAGCAGAAAATTACTCCGATGATGCAGTCCGTGGGCATCACTGGCAACACAGGCCACCAGATCCTGTTGCAGCAAATATACAGCGGTGCGCTGGACGGTCTTTCCGTATTCTCCCATGATGCTACCGCCGGTAAGTTGCAAATGACAGCCCATATCAAGCCAGGGCGCAACGATTTGCGGTCTTTGGCACACCGAGATATATCGTTCCGGATGTGCGATCAACGGGATATATCCAAGCGCCAGTATGCTTTGCAGTGTATTCTGAAAAAAATCAGGATTTGCATCAACAGGAAATTCTGTAAGTAAATAGCGGCTGCCGTTAATCGTAGGGATCTTTTTCTGACGCAGAAGTTGGGGCAGAAGCTCGTCCGCCAGAACCTCCGCGCCAAGGACCAAACGCACCGGAATATCCTTCGCCGCCTGTTGCAGCTGCAAAAAGCGTTCCAAGAGGCTGTCATCCAGATAGTTGCGCATTTCACAGGGCCTATTGCAGTGCGGTGTTACCGCCAGCAACTCCACATCGCTGGCTGCGGCATTGCGGAGCATTTGCAGCGCATATTCCATCGCCCATGCGCCATCATCCACGCCAGGTAATAAATGAGTATGCAGGTCACATAATTTCATTGTTTTCCTTCTTGTTCTGCGGCATATTTGCCAACTTTTTCATCTCCGTAGCCATAGTTGCCGTATCGACCGTAACGATAACCTTTTCCGTATCCGTAGCCGTAGCCATAGCCATAGTCGTACCC
>JBGVON010000026.1:0-10781 GCA_045126495.1 Faecousia sp. | reverse complement strand
CTGGTTCGTAGCCAGTCACTCTATCCAACTGAGCTATCGGCGCATACCGCACTCTCACAAGTGCTTGCATATAATAGCACATCCAAAATGAAAAAGCAAGACCTTTTTTGAAAAAATGTACTTATTTTCCCAAATTCCAACTCTTGACACCCCTCGAAACCCTGATGTACAATGAACAAAAGCGGAAAGAGGGGGGATGCCTTGTGAATGATGAAGCGCGTTTTGCTTGTTTGCCCGGGGTATTGCTGCCCTGGTACAGAGAAAATAAACGGAAACTTCCCTGGCGGCAGGATAAAGACCCTTACCACATCTGGGTGTCGGAGATCATGCTGCAACAGACCCGTGTTGAGGCGGTAAAGGGGTATTATACCCGCTTTCTGAATACCCTTCCTGCAATATCTGATCTGGCATCCTGTGATGATGATTTGCTCCGCAAGCTGTGGGAGGGCCTTGGTTATTATAGCCGTGTGAGCAATCTTAAAAAAGCAGCTAGGCAGGTGATGACGCAGTATAGTGGTATATTTCCCCGGGAATACGCCCAGGTGCTTGATCTTCCCGGTATCGGGGAATACACCGCCGGCGCCATTTGTTCCATTGCTTTTGATCAACCCACCCCTGCGGTGGACGGCAATGTCTTACGGGTTATCTCCCGCATTACCGACGATTCTACTCCCATTGACCAGCCTGCTTATAAGAAATCGGTTCAGCAGAAATTGGCTGAAATCTACCCATCGGAAGCCGGCGACTTCACCCAAGCGCTGATGGAACTGGGCGCTACGGTTTGTGGGCCTAACCGTCTGCCGGATTGCGAAAACTGCCCATGCAAGGATTTTTGCTTGGGATATCAGCGAAAAACTGCCCCGTCACTCCCTGTGAAATCGCCGAAACGCCAGCGCCGGATCGAGGAGCGCACAGTGCTGATCCTGTCCTGTTGCGGACGGTATGCTATGGAAAAACGCCCCAATAAGGGTTTGCTTGCCGGATTGTGGCAGCTACCCAATGTGGAAGGCGAGCTGGATATGCAGGCGGTTTTGGAGTGGGTGGAGAAGCTTGGACTGAAACCGGTTGAAATATTTATGCAAGTGGAGAGAAAACACATATTTACCCATATAGAATGGCATATGCGTGGAGTTTATGTAAGTGTAACGGATTGCGGCGGAGATTTTGTTTGGCTGTCGGAAGAGGAGATACGGTCTCAAACTGCATTGCCAACGGCTTTCCGACTTTTTCTTCCGGAGGACGAGCTGAATTTTTTTCATGAAAAAACGAAAAATAATGTTTGACAAATGGCGCAAATGCCTATATAATATCTAAGCACGACTGTTAGGAGGGGGATACTATGCGACTGGAACTGTCCTCGATTATAGACCGTCCTGGTGAGAGCATAGCCTTTTCTGTCAGCGTGGATCTGAGCGATCTTGTGTATGGTACAAGCAAGCCGGTTTCCGAACCGGTGCTGGCCAGCGGTACGGTGCGAAACACCGCCGGGGTTTTGGTGATGAAGGGGTTGATCACAACCTGTATTCACGGAACCTGTGACCGTTGCGCAGCAGACTTTCACCGCAATATGGAGATTCCCATTGATGCCGTGTTGGTCTCTGAGCTTGCCAACGAGGAGAACGAAGACGAATGGGTGTTTCCCATGGAGGCAGACGCCGCAGATCTGGATGATATCGTCAGGACGATTTTTGTACTGAATTTGGATTCCAAGCTGTTGTGCAAAGAGGACTGCGCAGGTCTTTGCTGCAAATGTGGCAAAAATCTGAATGAAGGACCTTGCACCTGCCAAAAGGAGTTAGACCCCCGTTTTGCTGCTTTAAAGCAGCTTCTCAATAAGGAATAAACAAAGAATGCTGTAAAAAGCAGTTTGACCAAGGAGGTGTCATCCATGGCTGTCCCTAAGTGTAAAGTGTCCAGCGCCCGTCGCGATAAGCGCCGTGGTTCCAACTGGAAGCTGTCCGCCCCCAGTGTGGCTGTTTGCCCCAAGTGCGGTGAGCCCGTTATGCCTCATAGAGCTTGCAAGGCTTGCGGTACCTACAATGGCCGTGAGGTCCTGGCCGCCAAGGCTGACTAAGGCTGGAAAAAGCGTAAGCTAAGAGGAAGGCGTACTGCCTTCCTCTTTTTCCATGTTATCCCATATGTGAAGCAATTGTAAAAGTTCTGTGAAACCCAAGCTTTTTCATTGATTTCATTATAAAATTGTGTAAAATAAAGGTAGTAGAGAGGAGTGAGTTCCTATGGCAAAACCTTTGGTTGCAATCGTTGGACGGCCCAACGTGGGCAAGTCCATGCTCTTTAATAAACTCACCGGCCACAGGACTTCCATTGTAGAGGATACCCCCGGTGTCACCCGTGACCGGATCTACGGTGACTGCGAGTGGTGTGGCAGAAGCTTTTCTCTGGTGGATACTGGCGGTATCGAGCCGGGCACCGAGAATGATATGTTGAAATTTATGCGCCGGCAGGCGGAGATCGGCATTGAACTGGCAGACTGTATCATCATGGTCACCGATGTTCGCTCCGGTGTCACCGCCGCGGATCAGGACGTGGCAACAATGCTTCGGAAATCCCGTAAGCCTGTGGCGCTTGCGGTAAATAAATGCGATTCTGTTGGTCCTGTGAATCCCGATGTATACGAGTTTTACGGCCTTGGTATCGGCGATCTGTTTGAGGTGTCTGCGGTCCACGGGCACGGCACCGGTGATCTGCTTGACTGGTGCCTGGAACAGTTCCCCGAGGAAGAGGAACAGGACGCGGAAGAGGATATTATCAATGTAGCCATCGTGGGTAAACCCAATGTGGGTAAGTCCAGTTTGCTGAACCGGATCTTGGGCGAGGAACGGGTCATTGTATCCAATGTTGCCGGCACCACCCGGGACGCGATCGACTCGGAATTTGAAAACGAAACCGGTAAGTATTGCTTCATTGACACCGCCGGTATGCGCCGGAAGAGCAAGGTGGACGATATCATTGAAAAATACTCCAATATGCGTACAGTAGCAGCCATCGAGCGTGCGGATGTGTGTTTGATCCTTGTGGATGCCAATGACGGTGTCACCGAGCAGGACACGAAGATCGCCGGTTTGGTTCACGAAGCGGGTAAAGCGGCAATCATCGTGGTAAATAAATGGGACGCCGTTGCCGATAAGGAAACCAACACCATGCGGGATAAGGAACTGGCAGTCCGGGACGGCCTGAGCTATATGACCTATGCGCCGGTGGTGTTCTTGTCTGCGCTCACCGGCTCCCGTGTGGATAAGCTGTTTCAGGTGATCCAGGATGTGTATAAGCAGAATACCAGCCGTATTACCACCGGCGCGCTGAACTCCATCCTGGCAGAGGCAACCTCCCGGGTGCAGCCTCCCTCCGATAAGGGTCGTCGGCTGAAAATCTACTATATGACCCAGGCGGGAACCAAACCGCCGCACTTTGTCATCTTCTGCAATGATGCCCGGCTGTTCCATTTCTCGTACCAGCGGTATCTGGAAAATCAGATTCGGGAGGTTTTTGGATTGCAGGGTACCCCTGTGCGGATCACCATTCGTCAAAAAGGCGATAAGGAGGAGTAAACCATGTGGCTTTGGGTGCTGCTGACTGTGCTGGTAGGGTATCTGCTGGGCAATCTGAATGGCGCTGTGATTATCTCCCGGCTTGTGAATCATAAGGATGTGCGAGAGCAGGGCAGCGGAAATGCGGGACTGACCAATTTTCTGCGGGTGTACGGACCTGCCGCCGGATTGCCGGTGGTGGCGATTGATATGCTCAAAGCCCTGTCGGCCTGTTTGCTGGGTAAGTTCCTGCTATCTCCCTATGGATATGGCTTGGAGGGCGTGCTGCTGGGCGGCGTGTCCGTGAATCTGGGTCATGATTTCCCTGCGTTTTTGGGCTTTCGTGGCGGTAAAGGCGTTTTGTGCGGCATCACCGCCGCATTGGCTGCGGACTGGCGGTGTGCGCTGCTGGTTATTGCCGTATTTGCCCTCTGTCTGTGTCTTACACGTTATGTGTCGTTAAGCTCCATTTTGGGCAGTCTGACCTTTGCAATTGCATTTCCTTTGGTTCATCGGCAGCAGCCTATTGCCTGTGTGATGGGCATATTGCTGGGTCTGCTGATCATATTCATGCACAGAAGCAATATCTCCCGGCTCTTAACGGGAACGGAGCGGAAGGCTACATTCAGTAAGTTCCGCAGGAAGAAGTGAACCGTTTTCCAAGAAAGGAAAAAGCTATGCTGCAACTAAAAAATATCGTGAAAAATTATGCTGCCGGCGATCATACCGTCCGCGCCTTGCGGGGGATTGATCTTCGGTTCCGTCAGCACGAATTTGTGTCCATACTGGGTCCTTCCGGCTGTGGTAAGACCACCATGCTGAATATCATCGGCGGTCTTGACCATTACACCAGCGGCGATCTGGTAATCGATGGCCGTTCCACACAGAATTTTAAAGATCGGGACTGGGATGCCTACCGAAACCATTCCATCGGCTTCGTGTTCCAGAGCTACAATCTGATCCCCCACCAAAGCGTTTTGCAGAATGTGGAACTGGCGCTGACCCTGTCCGGCGTGTCCAAGCGGGAGCGCCGCCAAAGAGCCCGGCAGGCATTGGAACGGGTGGGCCTGGGTGACCAGCTCCGCAAGCGCCCCAATCAGCTGTCCGGCGGTCAGATGCAGCGGGTGGCAATCGCCCGGGCGTTGGTCAATAACCCTGAAATCATTTTGGCAGATGAACCCACCGGCGCATTGGATACGGAAACCAGCGTGCAGGTCATGGAGATCCTGAAAGAGGTGGCAAAGGACCGTCTGGTCATCATGGTCACCCACAATCCCGACCTGGCGAATACTTATTCTACCCGGATTATCCGTATGCTGGACGGCAATATTACCAGCGATTCCAAGCCCTTGACTGACGAGGAGTGCAGGGAGTGTCGGGAAGAGGAGCAGCGGGCAATCTTCGGTAAGAAACAGAAATCTGCCCGGAAACCGTCCATGTCCTGGGCGACCTCTTTTGGACTGTCTTTAAAAAATCTGTTCACCAAAAAAGGCCGTACGGTGTTGACCTCTTTTGCCGGTTCTATTGGCATTATCGGCATCGCGCTGATCTTTGCGGTGTCCAACGGCATGACTACTTATATTAATGCGGTGCAGGAGGATACCCTTTCTTCCTATCCGTTGACTTTGCAAGCCACCACTGTGGACATTACCACTTTGATGCAGACTTTTATGGGCGTTGATTCCGATGAGAAAGATGCCCACGAGCGGGATGCTATTTATTCCCAGTCCGTTATGGCGGATATGATCAACGCGCTGAACAATCTGGATTCCACGGAGAATGATCTGAAAGCCTTTAAGGAATATCTGCAAAAGGAAATGAAAAATGCCGAAAATGGCATTTCCGATGCCCTCACCGGCATTCAGTATACCTACAATATGGATCTTTTGGTCTACACCAAGGACCCCGACGGCAACATCATTTACTCCGATACCGAAGAAATGCTGACCAAGGCCCTTCGGGAGAATATGGGTATGGATATGTCCTCCATGATTACCATGCGGGAGAATATGACCGGCGGTATGGCAGGCATGTCTATGCCCGGTATGCAGTCCGATCTGTGGTGCGAGATCCTGTCCGGCAAGGACGGCAAGCCTATTAACCCGGTGTTGGAAGATCAGTATGATGTGATCTACGGAAGCTGGCCCAACAGCTACGATGAGATCGTGCTGGTGGTGGATAAAAATAATGAGCTGGACGACATGACGCTGTATGCCATGGGTCTGGAATCCCATGATAAGATCGAGGAATCCTTTGATATTATCCTCAACGGCGGTGAGATTGACACCACCCAGAAGAAGTGGTCCTATGAGGAGATCTGCGGCAAGGAGTACCGGGTGATCCTCAATGGCGACTGCTATAAATTGGACGAGAATACAGGTCTGTACGTGGATCTGCGGGAAGAGGAGACCGGGCTGCGTTATCTGTATGATAATGCGCTGAAATTGAAGATCACCGGTATTATCCGCCCCAGCGAGAAGGCATCTTCTACCATGCTTACCGGTTCTATTGGCTACACCAAGGCGCTGACGGAGCATGTTGCTCAAAAGAATGCGGCATCTGCCGCGTTGGCAGCCCAGAAGGCACAGGCTGGTACGGATATCTTTACCGGACTGCCCTTCCGTGATAATGAAAATCTGACGGATGCGGACAAGGAAACTGCATTCCGGGATTATATTGCCGGTTTGACTGTCGAGGAACAGGCAAAGGCATATGTAAAGATCCTGGGTATCCCCTCAGCAGAGCAGTTGGTTGCCATGGTCGATCAGCAAATGGCTATGTTTGACCGGCAGAAAATGGAGCAGACCATGATCACTGCGCTCAGCCAGCAGGCGGGTATGAACGTGAAGGATATGGAAGAATATATTCTTTCTATGTCCGATGAGGAGTTAACTAATTTATTCCGGCAGATGCTTACCGAGCAGGTGAAGAAGCAGTATGCTTCCCAGGTGCAGCAGCAGACAGCAGCATTGACCACAGAACAGTTGGTTGGTGCTTTACAGATGGCGTTGCCCACCTATACTACCGAGCAGTGCGCTGTCTATTACGGTGAGATTCTGGAATTCTCCGAAACCACCTACGAGCAGAACCTCCGGGTTATGAGTGATGTGGATCTGGACGATCCTGCCACCATCAACCTCTATGCGTCCAGCTTTGAGAATAAGGACATTTTGGAGGAAGTGATCGCGGATTATAATGATTCTGTGGAAGAACTGAAACAGATTCGTTATACCGACTATGTGGGCATTATGATGTCCTCTATTACCACCATCATCAATGCCATTACCTACGTGCTGATCGCTTTTGTGGCAATTTCTCTGGTGGTGTCCTCCATTATGATTGGTGTTATTACCCTGATTTCTGTGCAGGAGCGCACCAAGGAGATCGGTATTCTCCGTGCCATCGGCGCTTCCAAACGGAATGTGTCCGGTATGTTCAATGCCGAAACCATGATCATCGGATTTACCTCCGGCGTGATCGGTGTTGTCGTGACTTACGGGTTGTGTGTCATTGTGAACATCATCCTGTTTGCCTTGACGGACATTGCCAATCTGAAAGCGATCCTCCCGCCGGAGATCGCCGTGGTGTTGGTGATCATCAGTATGCTACTTACATTGATTTCCGGCATTATTCCCTCCCGCAGCGCGGCGAAGAAAGACCCTGTTGTGGCGCTAAGAACTGAATAAGAAAGATCCGGAAGGCATTGCCTTCCGGATCTTTTGCTTATCAAAATGTGTCGGTAATCGTACCGCTGCCTACTACCATATCCCCTTGGTACAGGACCACTGTCTGTCCGGGGGTGATGGCTCTTTGGGGCGCATCGAATACCACTTTGGCGCAGCCGTTTTCCATAGGATACACCGTTGCGGGCTGGGGAATGTGCCGGGAGCGGGCTTTGGCGGTGACTTGCATAGGTTCGCTGAGGGTGGGGAAGGGAAGCCAGTTCCAGTTTGTTGCCAGCAGGGTGTTGGTGTACAATGCCGCATCCGGTCCTACGGTAACGGTGTTAGCTGCCATGTCCTTGCTGCACACGTATACCGGCGCGCCCATGGCAAGTCTCAGTCCCTTGCGTTGCCCTAATGTATAGCCAATAGCGCCGCTATGCTTGCCCACGATATTTCCTTGCAGATCCAGAAAATCTCCGGCAGCATACGCCTTGCCGGTGTAGCGGCGGATAAATGCCATATAATCCCCGTCGGGAATGAAGCAGATATCCTGACTGTCCTTCTTTTTGGCCGTAAGAAATTTTTGTTTCTCCGCAATTTGCCGGATTTGTTCTTTGGTGTATTCACCTAATGGAAAGTGGGCGTGGCGGAGCTGATGCTGATCCAGACAGGCAAGGAAATAGGACTGATCCTTGGCTTCGTCAGCAGCCTTGTACAAAAGATACCGCCCGGTGGTATCATCTCTTCGGATCTTTGCATAGTGACCGGTGACCAGCTTCTGGCAACCCAGCGCCAACGCCTTGTCCAGAAGATAAGAGAATTTGATCCGCCGGTTGCACAGGATGCAAGGGTTGGGTGTCAGACCCTGTTCGTAACAGGAGATAAAATCTCCCACAACTTCCTGCTTGAAATCCTCTGCCGCGTCAAAGGTGTAAAACTTCATATCCAGCCGTTGGGCAATGGCTTGGGCATCGGCGATGTATTGTTCTTGATAGGCGTCACCCAGCAGCGCTTGGTCACACATGCGTGCTGTCGCGCCGATGCAAAGGTAACCCTCTTGCTTAGCAAGGTATGCCGCAACGGAGCTGTCCACACCGCCACTCATGGCAATCATTGCTTTTTTCAGTTCCATTGGCTACCCCTCCTAAGCAAAATGATATACTTATATTACCACAAAACGGGCAAAAAAGCAACGAAATTGCGGAAAACCACAGATTGAATGAATTATGTAAACTGACCATTTAACATTTTTAGTAAAAATATGGAAAATACTGTACAAATTTATCAAAATAGGAAACATTTTAGGGTGAAAAAAGGTAACAAACGTGTAATAAAACCGAAAAAAGGGTTGCAATAACGCATTCTTTCTGTTATAATATTTCGGTAACCAAACGGAAAGGAGAACATAGCGGTGAAAAAACGGATTACCAGTTTTTTGATTGCAATGGTTATGTTGCTGGGTTTGCTGCCGGCGGGCGCGATCAGCGCTTGGGCGGAAGCAACAGACGCGACACAAGCAATAGAAACAACAGATGTGACGGAAGCGGCTGACACAGGTTTGACAGCCAGTGACGATTGTATAAAGATTTTAAAGCTGGAAGAAGGTTTCAGCAGAACGCCGTATTGGGATTTCACCCAGTACACGGTGGGTTACGGCACCAAGTGTCCCGATGATATGGTGCAGTATTACACCCAGAACGGCATTACAGAGGAAGAGGCAGAGGTTCTGCTTCGCAACCATCTAGTGGCGGTAGAGCGTGATATTCATGTAAAAATCATTGAAAAATACGGTCTGACCCTTACCCAGAATCAGTTTGATGCATTGGTGCTGTTTTCCTATAACTGCGGTACTGCTTGGGCATACGAAGTGGGCGGCACTTTCCATACCGCCATTGCTACCGGCGCTACCGGTAACGACCTGATCCGGGCGTTTGCCCTGTGGTGCAGCGCAGGAAACCAGATCAGAACCTTCCTGCTTCGCCGCCGTCTCAGCGAGGCGAATATTTACTTAAACGGCATGTATAGCCAGACGCCTCCGGAAAATTACTGCTACGTGCTTTATGATGCCAATGGTGGTAGTACCAGTCCCCGGAGTCAGGGCTATGATTCCAATTTGACAGCAGCGCCCTATCCCGTGGCCACCAGAGAGGGGTATACCTTCCTTGGCTGGTACACTGCCAAGACCGGCGGCACAAAGGTGACGGTGTTGAACGCCTCCACCAAGAGCATGACCCTGTATGCCCAGTGGCAGGATGCCCAGGGCAACACCCCGCCCAGCAATGACGCGACCACAGAAAACCCTGTGACTGTCACTGTCACTGCAACGGATGTGAACCTGCGGCAGGGCCCCGGTACCAATTATACCCGTGTGGGTACGGCAAATAAAGGACAGCAGCTGGTGATCACCGAGGTGGCTACCGGTACCGGTTATACCTGGGGCAAGTTTGACGGTGGTTGGATTGCATTGCAGTATACCAATTACGATGCTGTCATCAACGGCGGAAATCAGGAACCCGAAACACCCCAGCAGCCTGAAACCCCTCCGGTAACAGAACCCGAAACACCTACCGAGCCGGAAGCGCCTTCTGAACCGGAAACACCCCCTGTAACCGAACCGGAAACGCCCAAGGTTACCGGTACCGTTAACGTGCAGGATTGGCTGCGGATCCGCAGCGGCCCTGGCACTTCTTACTCCATCGTGGGTTATTTGAAACCCAGGCAAAAGGTGGAGATTTTGGAACAGTCCATCGTCGGCTCCCAGAAGTGGGGCAAGATCGCAGAGGGCTGGATCTCCATGGATTACGTGATTTTAGACAAGACAGAATCCGGAAATACCGGAAGCTCTACCCCCTCGACTCCCACTTCCTGGACCGGCAAGGTCATTGCCGACGAGCTTCTCATCCGCAGTGGTCCCGGTACCAACAATTCCGTTGTGGGCTACCTGACATATGGCACTAAGGTTACCGTAAGTCAGAAGGCATCCGGCAGCGGCATGGAGTGGGGTAAGATCGACAAGGGTTGGATCTGCCTGAACTATGTGCAGTTGGAATCCTCCGGCGGTTCTTCTGATACCGGTTCTTCCGGCTCTTCCGGTAACGGCACATCTGTTACCGGCACGGCCAATGTAAAAGAGTGGCTCCGCGTCCGCAGCGGTCCCGGTACGAACTACTCTGTCGCCGGCTATTTAAAGCCCAATGAGCGGGTGACCATTACTGAGCGGAAGGTCGTTGGAGGCGTGGAGTGGGGTAAGATCCCCAATGGCTGGGTCAGCATGGAATATATTATTCTGGATAGTAATTCCTCCGGCAATACCGGTTCTCAGCCGGTGACCAAGACCATCACCGCAGACTGCCTCCGTGTCCGCAGCGGTCCCGGCACTTCCAATTCCATTGTAGGCTACCTGTACTACGGCACTAAGGTGCAGATTTTGGAAACTGCCACCGCTTCCGATGGCCTGTGGGGTAAGATCTCCAACGGCTGGATCTCTATGGATTACGCCAAATAATGCAAGAAAAAGGCACCTTCGGGTGCCTTTTTTGCATATTGTTGATTTCGGAAACCACCGGTA
>JBGVON010000025.1:0-9404 GCA_045126495.1 Faecousia sp. | reverse complement strand
TGCCCACTGTTTTCTGAATCTGGCAGGAAATGTAGTTCTGTTTATCCCCGCCGGGTGGTTGCTGCCCCGGCTTTGGGAACGGATGGCGCGATTCTTCCGGTTTCTGTGCCTTTGCGCCGGCGCGATCTTCCTTGTAGAGATCGTACAGTTATTCACCCTTTTGGGGCGGTTTGATATTGACGATCTGATACTGAATCTATCCGGCATGATATTGGGTTTTCTCCTGTTTCAACTGCACCGACGCAGATAGTTCTCCTTGACTTTTGAGTGATCCAATGGTATCATTGGCTGGACGAGGAGAGTTGTCCGAGCGGTTTAAGGAGCTAGTCTTGAAAACTAGTGATTCCGAAAGGAACCTAGGGTTCGAATCCCTAACTCTCCGCCAAAGAATAACCGTCATTCTGACACAACGGAATGACGGTTATTTTATACCTAAAATAAGATTTTTGAGAACTTTTTCACGTTAAAATTCTTTGTTTTTTCGTTTGTATCTATTTCAAATCGTTGAAAGATAGCAAATCGTTAAATTATAACCATAATCGTTGATTTATAGGGATAATCGTTGATTTACAGAAGGAAATATGCTATTTTATAAAAAAGAGGTGAATGCTATGAGGTTTAACACCCACGATAGAACACCAAAAATCGAAACTAAGAAGTCTGTTAAGATTATGCTTACGATCGGTTTTGGATTGATAATTTCGTTATTTCTTTTTATGGCCATCGTATGTTCCTTATATATAAACAGCGTTATGCCTGCCGTTGTGATACTTACGCCTGTATTGGTGATCGCAATACTAATTGCAGTATCACAAAAGGATATGGATAGAGCTTTTATCGAAATTGTTGACGATGTGATTACTGTTACAGATTACTATTTCGGTATCAAAAATGAAAAAACATTTTCAATGCGCGAAATTGACACTGCGGAAATTTTGATTGGTTTTTCAACGCGAGTGCACGGCTACCGATACAGCAATGCTGGCTGTACTTACATTGTTTTTAGAGGCACTGGTGGCAAATATATGTTTAAGGTTATATGTGTTCCCGAAACAAAGCAATTTTTCGGCAAATATCTTAATTAACCGCCAGCGTTTGCACCCCCCCCTAAACCTAATTCGCACCCCCTTCGGCTTAAAATGCACCCCCTAAAATGACTTTGCACCCCCTAACTTCAAAAGGGGGTGCATTTGTATCAAAATTAGAGTTAGTCTTCAAAAAAAGAATACCACCCGTAGGTGGTATTCTTTTTTTATTTGTGTGGGATTCGAACAATAAAATGCAACGCGGATTAGCGTTGCCGGCGACAGCTGGACGGAGCCGATCCTTTATTTTGCCTGCGGCAAAATGCAAACGAATCCCTAACTCTCCGCCAAAAAGAGCACTACCTGTAAGGTGGTGCTCTTTTCCCTTTATTTTGGATTGTAATTCCCCTGTTTTCGTGGTAAAATGACAGTATCATTGAAATTACGGAGCATTTTATGGGCAGAAAGATACTTTCCCTATTGCTGATATTTACCTGCGTTTTTCTTCCCGGCTGTGGGCAGCTTCCAGTCAGCCAAACTGACAGTACCGGCACTTGGTCTACCGGGGAAACCGCCGGCACTACCGTTACCACAGAGATAACGGAAACCTACGAAGAACACACAGAAACATCTACCCAAGCCACCGAATCCCAGCCGGAACCCATCCCCCACTCCCAAGACCCCTGGACACCCATTTGCCAGGAATTTATCAATCTATGGGCATCGCCGGCGTGCGATACTGTAATGGCAGAAATTCCCGTAGGCGAGACCCTTTATCTTGAAAAATGGCAGGGTAAGTGCGCCTTTGTAACCTATAAGAATCAGCAGGGATATGTCCACGCCAACTACATTCAGCCCGCTGACCCGGATTATTTCGCAAAAAATCTCAGTGTTATAATCCCCACGAGCCTGTATTCCTATGAACAGATGCTTGCGGATATGGAAAAGCTGCAAATGCAGTATCCTGGCCTTGTGGGAATCGAAAAGATCGGTGACAGTGAACTGGGGCGGAAGATCCCGGCATTGATCTTAGGAGATCCCGACGCTAAGTATCACGTGCTGATACAAGGTGCTATGCACGGCAGAGAGCATTTTACCGCGTGGCTTGCCATGGCGCTGGCGGACCATACCCTGCTGCAAGGTCAGCTAAGCGACGATATATGCTACCACATTATCCCCATGTCCAATCCCGATGGCGTGGTGATCTCCCAAAGCGGTCAGCTGGACAGCCAGCAAGATGCTATCTACCAACAAGATCTGGCAAATGGGTACACCACTGCCAGCGCTGCCGCTTACGCCCAACAATGGAAGGCCAATGCCCTGGGTATCGACCTGAACCGCAACTTCTCCGCCGGTTGGGAGCAAAGTCTGGAACGGCCCGTACCCTCCTCGGAAAAGTATCGGGGCGCAGAACCCTTCTCCGCTGCGGAAAGTCGGGCATTACGGGATTACACCCTGCAATACGAATTTGACGCCACCATCAGTATTCACTCCCATGGAAGCGTTCTCTACTACCGATATGGCAGCAAAGCGCCGGTAAACCAATTGTCTTACAGCCTTGCATTGGCGGTACGGCAGGAGACGGGATATATCCCCACCAGTTACGACAACACCACCGGCGCCGGTTACAAGGACTGGGCCATGGACGAACTGGGTATCCCCTCCCTGACGGTGGAAATCGGCAGCTACACCACCCCCCTTGCCCAGCGGGATATCTACAACACCTTCCACCGGTGCAAGGCGCTTCTGCCTGCCATCTATCAATGGCTGATCCAACATTAACCAAAGGAGGTAAGCTTCATGGCGAAAAAAGCGATCTTTTTTGATCTGGACGGAACGCTTACAGATTCCGGAGAGGGCATCATCAACTGCGCAACACTGGCATTAGAGCATTTCGGTCTGCCGGTCCCCTCCCGGAAGGAGATGGGCGTCTTTGTAGGACCGCCGCTGGACAAGACCTTTATCCAATTCGGCGTGCCGGCAGATCGGGCGCAGGAGGCAATCGATGTATTCCGCAGCCGATATCTGGTCACCGGCAAATTTGAAAACACACCCTATCCCGGCATCCGGGAACTGCTGGAAACCTTGCGGCAGCGGGGGCATCGGCTCTTCGTCGCTACCTCCAAGCCGGAGACCACAGCTGTGGAGATTCTGCACAAGTTCCAGCTTGCAGATTATTTTGAGATCATCTGCGGCGCAACCTTTGACAGCACACGGTCTCACAAAGCCGATGTAATCGCCTACCTTCTGAACAAGATCGGCAATCCAGAACAAGTCATTATGGTTGGAGATACAGAATTTGACGTGTTGGGGGCTGCTGCCCACGGCATTGCCACCATCGGCGTAGCATGGGGTTACGGAGAAGTTTCTGCCATGGAAAACGCCGGGGCTATTGCCATCGCCCACAGTATGGAAGAACTTTTAGAATACATTGCGCAATAAAAGAAAGGGTTGGCTGAGCCAACCCTTTTCAGTTTGTCAAAAAACTTGTTTTTTTGACAAACTGACAGATGTCAAAGGAGTCGTCAAGACAAGCAACTCGCACGCGTCGGCGTACAGGTAGTACGTTAGCGTGCGAGTTGTGCAGTAAGTCAAAATGCCTTGCGTAGCAAGCATTTTCGCCCCTCATCCGTCAAAAATCAAAGATTTTTGCCACCTTCCCCTTAGGGGGAAGGCGCTTCGCAAAATTCTTTACTTAATCTCGCTTTTTGACGGTTGACGGCTTTTTTGACACTCTGGAAAGGGTTGGCTGAGCCAACCCTTTTTATGATACTTCTTCCGGTTTTTTTCTGTTAAACCGCGCCATTGCCACAAAGATAGAGATAATGTTGAAAGTCTCGCACAGGATCGCGCCGATGGCCACCACCACACTGTTAAAGATCAGCCACGCCACGGAGCCTACTAAGCAGAACATACGGATCTTTCTGGTATCCTCATGCCGCAGCCCCAGATGCTGGAAGAACATCCCTAGCACAGGGCAGCACTGCAAAATAAAGTTAGGCAGCGTAGGCTCTGTACCAAACACCGTAAAGGTCAGCGCATAAGCGCCCAGATACGCCAGGGTAAAGCCCACCAGCCAGCCGATACTGTCGGTATGCAGCTTATCCTTTTTCAGGAACAGAACTGCCCGGATAAAGCCGATGAAGTTCAGCATCGCGCCTATGTACTCCCCCAGCAGCAGGAAATTAACCGAAAAGAGCAATCCGCCGATCATTTGCCATGCGATGATGCTTTTGGCTTTTTTCTGCTGATAAGAAAACACAAAAAAGAACATGGCAACAATGCCAACTGCCTGAGCAAAAATCGGATTCATAAAATACCTCCTATTATTGGGGGAATGTGTTGGTGAACCATATTACCACCGGCAAAACCAGTGAAAATACGCTGATCAGCCAGGGGTAAAGCATTTTTTTGGAGCAGAGCATCAAAAGGACACACAGGATCGTCACACCAAGGGGCAAGGTAACTGCCGCACCCCGGGACACCAGCCACTGATAATCCCCGCTGGCCAGCATATTCACACCCACTAATTCCGGCAGCAGCCGGGCATTCCGGATCGCCAGCGCGCCGGCGCACACAACCACAGGAATGGAAAGCACCAGACTCCGCAGCTGATATGCCCATTTTGCCGTGAGTTTCAGCACAAAACCTGCCTTTTTGCAAAAAGCCACAAACTTCTGCATCCAAGGCTTTTCCATAAGCTGTTCGCACGATTCCTTAAAAGTCACGGTATTCACCTCCGGAGATAAAATCTCTACTGCTTATTCTACCACGGTATCCCCTGCCTTGCAAGGGGAATTTTAGGCGCGGTAATGAGTCCGTTTTATTGTACTTTTCTTGTTTTATACTAAGGCCATAAACCAAACAAGGAGGTACGAATTATGAAAACTGCTGTATATAAAACCTGCCGCCGCCCGGTTCATGTCCCCTACCCCAACGCCGCTACCCGGCGGGAACTGTTGCAAAAGGCGCTGGATGCCGCGCTGGTGGCTGCCAGCGGAATGGGGATCGCAGCCATGGTGCTGCTGGGCATGGTACTGCAATGATTATTTCTTTCTGTTCTCCCGGTAAAGCGTGACCAGACCCTTAATCAGCAGATCCTTATCGTAGATCATGGGGGTCTTGCACAACGGCACAATAAACTTAGCGATACCGCCTGTGGCGATCACCGTGGTCTTACAGCCCAGCTCCTGCTCCATTCGCTCCACCATGCCATCCAGCATACAGGCTGTGCCCATCATGATACCGGAACGCATGGCATCCACCGTATTTCTGCCGATGGCGCGCTTGGGCTGATCCAGTTGCAGACCGGGAAGCAGCGCTGTTCTGTCCGTCAGCGCATCCAGGGAGATCCGTACACCAGGAATAATGCATCCACCGATATGGGCGCCGCTTTGATCCAGCACGGACATAGTGGTAGCGGTGCCCATATCAATAACGATCAAAGGAGGCTTATGCTCCCGCAATGCAGCCACATCCGCCACTACCAGATCGGCGCCGGTCTGCCCGGGATTTTCCAGACGAATATCCAGTCCCGTTTTGATGCCGGGACCCACCACAAGGCTCACCTTACCGGTGAGCTTTTTGATTGCTGTCTGGAAGGAGTTAAGCACCTGAGGTACTACTGAGGAGATGATGCATCCCTCAATATCCGCTACGTTAACTTTATAAACATCCAAAAGGATCTTCAAGTCCACACAGTACTGATCCGAAGTCTTGGTGACCTCTGTACGCAGTCTTGCTTCAAAGACGATGGTATCCTCCCGAACACCACCCAGCACAATATTGGAATTTCCGATATCAATGGTCAAGATCATAGCGTTTCCTCCAAATCCGTTTCTGTCAGCAAATAACAGGCCGTTACCACCTGGCCATCCGTCTCCACGACCCCTGCCGAGTTACCGTTATATCCGGCGCTGCCGGGATTTAGTACCCACAAACCATCCGGTTCTTGGTGGCAGTCGGGCACATGGGTATGTCCGTACAGGACTGCCTTAGCGCCCAGTTTGCGGGCATCTGCCAGCAGCGCCCCCAGTCCCAGTTTTACATGATGATTATGCCCGTGGGTCATGTAGGTCATCACACCGCCCAGGGGGTAGCACAGCATTTGCCTCGCCCCCACAGGGCAGCGGTAACGGTCGCAATTGCCTGCCACCTGATGGACGGCCAACCGGGGATACGCCTCCGCCAGCGCCTCGCCATCGTCATAGTGATCCCCCAAATGCACCACCATATCAGGCTTCAAACAGTCTACACAGCGGTACATAAACCGCAAACTTGCATGGGAATCCGATAAAACAAGTATTTTCATGGTTCACCAATGATTTCCTTTGTGCATATAGTATTATAGACGTATTATAACAGGCAATTGGACAGGAGGCAATCATCATGCAGAAAAAAAATCAGGATTTTTCCATGGAGGAAGTGATGGGCTTGGCCAAAAGCCCCGCCGGACAGCAATTGCTGTCCATGGTAAAGCAGGGCGACAATGAAAAACTGCAACAGGCAATGTCCCACGCCCAGTCCGGGGATTACGCCCAAGCCAGCAGGATTTTAAGCGATATGCTCTCCTCCCCGGAAGCGCAAAAACTTATCAGGGAACTGGGGGGCAAATAATGGAGGATATGGAATCCAAAATAGGGGCAATTCTGAACAATCCCCAAATGATGCAGCAGATCATGTCCCTTGCCCAAAATTTAGGGGGCGAACCGGAAGCGCCGCCCCCACCCCGGGAGGTATTGCCGGATATCGACTTTGCCACGGTGCAGCGAATCACCTCTCTCATTGGAAAGACCGGCATCGACCCTCAGCAACGGGCATTGCTTCAAGCCCTCGCCCCCTATTTAAGCGGCCATCGGATCCATAAGTTGGAAAAAGCCATGCGGGCGGCCAAGCTAGCGGGCATGGCTACGGTATTTTTTGGCAACACAGGCAGGTGAAATTATGTATAACCGCTATATTCCCCAGCAGGATGGCTCTCATAAACGCAACCGGATAGAGGAAACGCCCCGTCCAGCCCCGCCGCCTCCAAGACCGCCTCAACCGGATCCGGATCACGCCCCGGCGCTCCCGCCGGTATACCCACCGCCATCCGGCGGCAGCATCGGCGGCTTTCTCCGGCGACTGATCCCCGGAGATTTTGACACCGGGGATCTGATCGTGGTGCTGCTTCTGCTGCTGATGGCAGGAGACAGGCCGGAGGACAAAAACACCGCTCTGATGACCTTGGCATTATACTGCTTTCTATAAGAGTGACACCCCGTTGCCACGCAGCGGGGTGTCACTCTTGTAAACGATCTTCATATTTTCCCTGTCATCATGCGGTTTTCCTATACAAGGAAGCAACCGGAAGGTTACCCTTCCAGCTGCTCGGCAATGGCAGCAATAAAAGCTTTATTGGTAGGACAGGAGAGTATCCCATCCGCAGCAGTCGGAAAATACTTTGCCCAGACAGCAGTATTCCTGTGACGCCAAGCATCTTCAATGGCTTTTCGAATGGAATGCTCCACAGTCCGGGCATCAGACAGACCGAAATGCTCCGCCACCAATGGATACAGTTCCTTAGATAAGCGAAGATTGGGATTTGCCGCAAAGATGGGTATTCCCACACGCAATTGATGGTAGCCATCCAGATGGGTATGAAAATTCAGCATATGTAAATGCACCAAGACCTGACCGTGCAGATCCCCTTTGGAGGGCAGCATCGCCGTGACCATATCCATAAGCCGTACCCGCAGCGCTTCCACCGTGGGCATGATCATAATGTAACCAATTCCCAGATTCAGCGCCACCTGTTCAATATAGGGACTGATATAAGGCGCGATGGCAAGAATCGCATTGGGTTTATGGGCGCTCTGCTGCAATACGGTCAGTCCATCCTTATATGGCAATTGCAGATTGATCACCAGCGCATCCGGTGTAAAAGAGAGGAGTTGTTCCAATGCGCGTTCCCCGTCGTGACAGATCCGCAGATCGAATTCATGCCGAAACACCGCCGCCAACGCATCGGTATATGCCTCTGACGCATCCACAATCAGAAGCTTGTGCATATTCCTCCCCTCCTTTCAACCAGATCGGTTATAGAATACCAAATTACGGCAGATAACGCAATAGAAACAGACCCGGCTTTTTTCGACATTTTTCGACAAGGGTACCCGATTATATCACATCAATATTGTTCTGTGGTTTTCGGTTTTTTATCTGCATCTTCGCAATAAAATTATACCATATCCCAACCACCTCAACAAGGATATTCTTCAAAACCCACGGAGTATTTTCTATCATTATCTGTCTGCATCCCACAGCTTAATATAAATTCAGCAAGAAACCAAAAAAAGGCTTGACAAAAGCTGTCGGTGTGGCTATAATAAGCGTGTTCTGTTTGAGCCGCCGGTATAGCTCAGTTGGTAGAGCAGCTGATTTGTAATCAGCAGGTCGGGGGTTCGAGTCCGTCTACCGGCTCCATTCAGAGCGTAGACCGAATTGGACTCGAATGATTCAATCCAACAGTCCGGTGGACTGTTGACGACGACGGCTCGACGGAGTCGTTCCTTGATTAAACGAGTCCGTCTACCGGCTCCATTCAGAGGGTAGACCAACAAACTTAACAAAATATCTGGGGGAGTTCCCGAGTGGCCAAAGGGGACAGACTGTAAATCTGCTGCGTATCGCTTCGATGGTTCGAATCCGTCCTCCCCCACCACAAAACACCCGACACCGTATGGTGTCGGGTGTTTTGTGGTTTAGGAGAGTAGGATTCGAACCCATAGCAGTGCAACACCCCGGTGGGGTGTTGCTGCGACCAGTGCAAACACTGGTCGCTACCTTTGTTTTCGCCAAAGGCGAAAACGCAATTGAATCCGTCCTCCTTTATTATAACCGCCGTGGCTTTTCCGCAGAAAAGCGAATCCGTCCTCAAAATCTACCTTGCGCAGCACGTCATATCTGCCTTCTTTTCCATATTTTATTGACAAAAAATCAATCTTTATATATATTACTAATATACATTACATAGGAGGCATTATTTATGGTGAGAACTGTTCAGGATATCCTTACAATTATAAAAGAAAAAGACATCAAAATGGTGGACTTTAAAATGGTGGACATCAACGGTCAATACCGTCACGTCACCATTCCCGCGGAGAACTTCTCCGAGGATACCATGAAAAGCGGCATCGGTTTTGACGCTTCCAACTACGGCTACGCCGTCGTTGAAAAAAGCGACATGGTATTCATCCCTGACCTTGACACCGCAACTATTGACCCCTTCTGCGAAATTCCCACCCTGTCCATGACCGGCAACGCCATGATCATCGACACGCCGGAAAACCGCCCCCTGGCACAGTATCCCCGCAATATCATCAAAGCAGCAGTTGCGTA
>JBGVON010000024.1:0-2928 GCA_045126495.1 Faecousia sp. | reverse complement strand
GGCACCGTGACCCCCAACGTTGGCGCTGCTGTCAAGGAAATCAAGGCTGGTAAGGTTGAGTACCGTCTGGACAAGACCAACATCATCCACTGCCCCATCGGCAAGGTTTCCTTCGGCGCCGAGAAGCTGACCGAGAATATGGACACTCTGATGACCGCTGTTGTGAAGGCTAAGCCCGCCGCAGCCAAGGGTCAGTATATCAAGTCCTGCACCGTGGTTTCCACCATGGGCCCCGGCGTGAAGGTCAACACTTCCAAGTACGGCAACTAATGTCTGATAAAAACACCGGAAGGCAAGCGCCTTTCGGTGTTTTTACAATTATTTATTATAAAAAAGCGAAAATTATCCTTGACATTTTGGGAATTATCTGCTAATATATCAAAGTTGCCAAAGACAGCAGGTGCTGCAAAGCATAAATCCTGCCGAGGTGCGCCAATTGTTTTGATTGTTTGCGTGTCTTTCTGTCTTCTGGCAGGAAGACACTTTTTTAGTTTCGGAGGTGAAACACACATGCCCAACGCAAAGGTTCTTGAAAGCAAAAAGGCAGTGGTGGAAGCTCTGTCCGGCAAGATCAAGGAAGCTTCTTCCGTGGTTTTTGTTGACTACAAGGGTATCACCGTTGCTCAGGATGCCGCCCTGCGTAAGCAGTTCCGTGACGCTGGTGTTGACTACACCGTTGTTAAGAACACCTTGACCCGTTTCGCTGCCAAGGAAAATGGCTACGATTTCGATGAGGTTCTCAACGGCACTACCGCTATGGCCAGCACCACCGGCGACCCCATTGCTCCCGCTCGTATCGTATGCGAGTATGCCAAGAAGAACAAGCTCCCCCTGTCCATCAAGGGTGGCGTTGTTGAAGGTAGTGTTCTGTCCGCAGACCAGCTCAATGGTTTCGGCGAACTGCCCAGCAAAAACGCTCTGGTGGCTTCCGTGCTTGGTACTTTCCTGGCCCCCATTTCCAGCTTGGCTTTCGTTTTGGATCAGGTTCGTATCCAGAAGGAAAACGGCGTCGAGCCCGCTGCTGAGGCTCCCGTTGCTGAGGCTCCCGCTGAGGAAGCCGCTGCTCCTGCCGAAAACGCAGAAGCTTGATCTGTTCGTAAATTAACACACATTAAACACATTTAACATTTAGGAGGATATCACAATGGCTAGTGAAAAAGTCACTGCTCTCGTAGAGGAAGTTAAGGGTTTGACCGTTCTGGAACTGTCCGAGCTGGTTCACACTCTGGAAGAAGTTTTCGGCGTTTCTGCCGCTGCTGCTGCTGTTGCTGCTCCCGCTGCCGGCGGTGCTGCTGAGGCTGCTGAGGAGAAGACCGAGTTCGACGTCATTTTGAAGGACGCCGGCGCTTCTAAGCTGAACGTTATCAAGGTTGTCCGCGCTGTTACCGGCCTGGGCTTGAAGGACGCTAAGGATCTGGTTGACAACTGCCCCAAGACCTTGAAGGAAGCTGTCTCCAAGGAAGATGCCGAGAAGATGGTTGCAGAGCTGAAAGAAGCTGGCGCCGAGGCAGAGATGAAGTAATTCCACTTCATTTTACACACAAAAAACAGCCGCCGGTTTTTCTGGCGGCTGTTTGCATTTCAGGAGGTTCGTATGGAATCCGTTGTAGATTACTTTGCATCCATGAATCTGAATATCTCAGTCTTTTTAAAGGCTGTTGCCATGCTGCTGGCTGCACTGCTGGCATTGGCGCTGATTGGTCGTTTTATCTTCGGCAAGCGTTCCGCTTTAAGCCGGGCAGTCTCTTCCGCCATCGGCATTCTGTTTATCTATGCCATCACCATCATCCTGGGCGGCGCCGGTGAGCAATTCCAGAAATTCATCGCTCCTCTGCCCTTTGTCACCATGGAAGGCGACAGCATGGTATTGTTCAACTTCCAAGCCGACTACACTGTGGTTTGCACACAAGTCCTCAGCATGATCATTCTGTCTTTTCTGATGAATCTGGTGGACGGTTGGCTGCCCACCGGTAAGAATGTGGTTGTCTGGATGCTGTTCCGTTGCCTTGCCGTGGCGCTGGGGCTGGCGCTACATCTGTTTGTCACAGGACTGCTCACCCAGTATCTGCCGGAAGGTCTTGTGACCTACGCGCCGGTAATTCTGCTGGCAATCCTGGCGTTGATGCTGCTGACCGGCGCATTAAAGTTCCTTGTTGGCCTGGTATTGACCACGGTAAACCCCCTGGTCGCCGCACTGTACACCTTCTTCTTTGCCAACGTAGTGGGTAAGCAGATCACCAAGGCGATCCTCACCACCGGTATTCTTGCCGGACTGATTTGGGTGCTGCAAAAAATAGGTGTTATGTCCATCGCCATCGCATCTGCCGCTTTGGCAGCTTATATCCCGCTGATTATCCTTCTTCTGCTGCTGTGGTATTTAGTGGGTAAACTTCTGTAAACCGGAAATTCAAAAAATTTTTCCCTTGGATATATTTTTTATTTTACAAATCACACATTATGTATTATAATATAGCAGTGGAAAATTTGTCTTTCGCAATTTACCATTAGACTATCAGATTGGAAGTGTTTTTATGAGCCGGATGTTAGGTACTGTTTCTATGGGTGTGCGTGCGCCCATTATCCGCCAAGGTGATAATCTGGCCGAAATTGTTACCGGTTCTATTCTCGAAGCAATTAAGGACGCAGGTCTGACGCCCCGGGATCGGGATGTAGTCGCAATGACCGAGTCTATTGTCGCCCGCGCACAGGGCAACTATTGCAGCATCGATGATATCGCTGCTGATGTACGCGCCAAGTTTGGCGGAGAGACCGTAGGTGTCATCTTCCCCATTCTCAGCCGCAACCGTTTCTCCATCTGCCTGCGTGGCATTGCCAAGGGCTGCAAAAAGGTCATTGTTATGCTGAGTTATCCTTCCGATGAAGTTGGTAACCATCTCATCGATCTGGACAGTGTGGATAAAAAGGGCG
>JBGVON010000023.1:0-3979 GCA_045126495.1 Faecousia sp. | reverse complement strand
AATCGCCAAGTATTTGGAGATTTCCCGTGCAGGCGCGTACGAGTTGATGCACTCTGAGGGTTTTCCTCTGATTCGCATTGGCAAGCGGATGATTGTTCCCAGGGATAAGTTCCTGGAGTGGGTTGATAACCAAACAGCCCGCTAAACGAAAACGGCAGGCCCTCGAAAAGGGCCTGCCAAACCGGTAATTTATTTTAGAAAAAGTACGGTTTTTCTTTGAGTTTGAAGAGATTTATGATATAATAGATGTGACGAAACACCGTATTTGCCAACTGAGAAAGGAGTATAAAAATTGGCAAAGAAACGGTCACACGGGGAAGGCACTCTTTCCCGGAAAACAAATGGTCGTTGGGAGATCCAGGTTATGGACGGATACAAGACCGATGGCCGAAGAAACATTCTTTCCTTTTCGGGGAAAACCCAAAAGGAAGCGAAAGAAAAAAGAGACGAATATTTCCGAAAAAAGGCGATGGGCTTACTTACCGGACAGGATCTGCGGTTCGATGAGTGGGGGGACAGGTGGTACGAAAACCACAAGGACAACATCACAGCCACGACCCAGGAGGGCTACAAGTATACCCTTCGGATTCTGAAGGACAATTTTGGTCGGCGGAAGCTGTCGGAGATCAAAGCGATGGACATCGAGCAGTTTTTGAAAAAACTGCGCAGGGACGGAAAATCGGATTCGACTCTGGCGCAGTGCCGGGGTATGCTGTATCAGATTTTCAACAAGGCCGCTGCCAACGACATCATCCTGAAGAATCCAGTTGCTTATGCGGACAAGATGCGCAAGCAGCCTAAGAAACGCAAGGAAGCCTACACAGCGGACGAAGTTCGAGTTCTGCTCCGTGACCTGCCGGAAAACAAAATTGGCTGGTCGATCGGGCTGATGCTCTGTACGGGTATGCGGGGACAGGAGATGTTGGGGTTAGAGCCCAGACACATCGCAAAGGACGGCTCTTCTATCAACATTGAGCAAGCTGTGGTTCGAATCAAGGGTAGTGTTGCCATTGGCGAGCCCAAGTCCCAGGATAGCTATCGAACTATTCCCGTACCTGACAATGTACAGTATTGTGCAAAGCTGTTGCGGGAAAACGGAGACAAGTTTATTTGGGAGTCCCCCAAGAAGCCCGGCTCGCCCTGCAATCCTTCCTACTTCGCGAAACTTTTTAAGGAAGCGATTGGAACAGTGGAGGGTGTCCGCGTACTGACGCCACATTCCTGCCGCCATACCTTCATTTCGCAGATGCAGGCACTGGGTGTCTCTATGGAGACGATTCGGAGCATTGCAGGCCACGCAGATATGGATATGACCAGACATTATCTCCATGTGGAAGAATCTGTCCGGAAAGATGCGGCAAGAAGAATGAGCGAAGCTTTTTCGAAAAAAGGCAAGGGAACTTTCGGAAATATTTTGGACTATATGGACAGGGTAAAATCGTCCTGATTCAAGATGGATTCAAGATAAAGTGTAGCGGGGAAATCGGGTGTAGCGACCCGGTTCGGAAAAATGGCATTTAAGAGGTAAAACCACCATTTTGACAAAGAAAAAGTCCCGAAATCTTACGATTTCGAGACTTTTTGGTGGAGATAAGCGGGATCGAACCGCTGACCTCTTGAATGCCATTCAAGCGCTCTCCCAGCTGAGCTATACCCCCATGTTCATGTTTCGTGCCAAACAGCTTTTGTATTATAGCACATTGTGCCGAAATGTCAAGGGGGATTTTTGAAATTGTTGTGGATCGTTTTTTGTGGCATTTGCCAACAGGGCTAGCAAATGGGTATCTGTCAGTGCCGGGACGGTGTAGACTTTATCTAGTATGGTTTCTATGTTGTCCGGGTCGTTTTCGATCTCCTTGGAGAAAAGCTGGGCAGTTTCTGTTAGATCACCGCCAAGAAAACCGATGAGCAGACAGGCGGTGACAGCGAATTTTGCCCGGCAGACAATATCATAATCCGATACGGCTTGCAGCCAATAACGGCAGATAAAGTAACGGAGCAGTGCCTTGTGGCGGCAGTCCCAAAGGGGTGTTGTTGCCGATGCATGCAACTGCTTTTTCCATTGCGGCGTCAGAATTTCCAAGGTTAAAAAGAACTCCTGTAAGGATTTGAGATCACCGTTTTCTGCAAATTCAGGGACGGCAGCAAGGCAGCTTTCTGGGGATAACTGCGCGGCTTTTCCACCGTCCAACTCTTCCTGCACTTCGTGGGCGTACAGCAAAAGTATGGTCAGAATCCGGGGGAAGGAGAAGGCGGTTGTATCCAGGAAATCAAGAAATTCCCTGCGGGTGCGACGGAGGGTGTCCATAATTTCTACATCATAGTCCGGCGTTTCATCGCCTGGGATTGTTTGGCAGAGCATCTCTTGCCCACTCCTTGATAGGATCAGCCGTGCCGCCTCTGGACAGGAGAGCTCCAAACCTAATTCTGCAAAAGTACCGTAATCGTGCCGCAATCGAGGAAACTCCTGACACACTTTGCACAAAGCATCATGCCCCAGTTCAGCTTGAATCTGGCACAGACCGTCCTGCCGCCACATGGGACACCGACCGTTTTCGATGGCCATGACAGTCCCATCCTCTGTGTCCTGCAAAACCTGCCGCAGACGATCACCAAGAGCACCGGGCAGTCTGCGATAAAAATCAGCGGATTCTGCGTCTATGTCCACACTCCACTCCTTGCAGCAACTGTCGGGACACCGGCTGGCAATGCAGACGAAATCCTGGTAATATTCGGGATAATAAACTTCCATAAAATACCTCAAAAAGGGAAAGCCAAGCGCTTTCCCTTTTATCTGTTCATTCGGGTTTGATAGCGCCCAGCGCCGCAACAGCATCCTCAAATAAAGATTGGCTGCCGGCAATAGCATCCTGATAGGCTTGCAGCTGGCCGTTGGTCTGCCGGGCAAGTTCGGCAATGCGGGCGGAGGCGGCCTGCGCCTTCACGGTGGTGTCTGCCAAAATAGCGTTGGCTTGGGTGCAGATCTGCTGCGCGCGCTCTTGGGCAATCCGCTCCGCGCGTTCTGCGCGGCGATATGCTTCCAATTCCTCGCCGGTGGCGGCAGCGGGAGCAGCAGCCAGCTGCGCTTCTAATTCAGCGCACCGGACAAGGGCGGCGTCCAATTTGGCCTGCAATTCACTTTCCACAGGCACTTTGGCATTTTGTAGCTGGTTGTTCAACTGCTCGATTTTTGCGTTGTGCTGATTGTTTAAGTATTCAATGTAGCGGACCACATCTTGTTTGTGAAAACCGTTGATCGCGGAACGAAAATGCTGGTTGGCCATGAAAACCCCTCCCTTTTAAGGGAGTATAGCATATTTTTGCCGGAAAAACAACTATTTTCGAAAAGAATTGGGAAAATGTTCGGTGTGTTTTTGCAAAACACCCCTTTACAAACGGAAAAAAGCCTGTTATAATGGTTTGGCTTTGAGATGCGCCGGTGGCTCAATGGATAGAGCATCGGATTCCGGTTCCGAGGGTTGGGGGTTCGAGTCCCTTCCGGCGTACCATAACAGATACCGTAATTGATACAATCGTGTCAGTTACGGTATCTGCTTTTTTATGCCTGTTTCGCCGAAATCACGGTGAAATGGGCTGTTTTATTAACTTTGCAACGCATATTGTTCGATTGCTTCCATGATACTGTGGTTTTACCAGCTGTGGCGTGCTTATACCCACTGCATATTGTGGTTTCAATTCGTTAAATAACCGTTATTCGTTATACAGCCGATAGCAATAAAAACAGCCGCCCAGGTTTGTGCAGCTTAGCTACTTGCAATACTTGGGCGGTAGAGGTAACATCACACACACTTTTTGAGGAGGGTGATGTTATGAATGTTTTGGAAGAATTCTGGTACGGCAATCTCGATCCGGCAGAGTACGATGCCAACCCCAGCAAGGAATATTAAGAACTTGTGCGACTGATCAGCCGGAATGAAGAAAAATTGCTGGCGACCATGACCGATGAGCAAAAGGACCT
>JBGVON010000022.1:0-5611 GCA_045126495.1 Faecousia sp. | reverse complement strand
GATGGCTTGATTTTCTGCCCTCAGACCGGTGGCAGAATTGAAGCCTTTAATGCAAAGACTCTGGAATCCGTCTGGGTATTCGTCGATACGGTGGGCGGTCAGAATAACACCCCCATCACTTATCATGACGGCTATGTCTATACCGGCTACTGGAACGGTGAAGCCAAGGACGGCAACTTCGTCTGCGTCAATGCCGCTACCGGTGAACTGGTGTGGGGTAAGACCACCCTCGGAGGACACTACTGGTCCGGTTCTGTCGTTGTTGGTGATGCCGTTATCGTCGGTACCGACGACGGTGCCAGTGGTTGGGAGGGTGACTCCCATCTGTACGCACTGAACCGTCTGACCGGCGAAGTGATCTCCGATATCACCCTGACCGGTATGGGCGACCAGCGCTCCACCATTGCTTACAGTGCCGAAAAGGGTCGTGTGTACTTCACCACCAAGAATGGTTACATTGCTTCCACCGCTGTGAATCCCACCACCGGCGCACTGTCCGACCTGAAGAGCAACAAGATTTCCTCCCAGGCAACGGCCACCCCCGTTGTGTACGGTGATAAGGTCTACGTTGGCGCAGGCGGTGGTATGCAGGTGGGTGCTACCAACGGTAACCTCTTTGCTGTGGACGCAAACACCTTGGAATACCTGTACGAAGTTCCGCTGTTAGGTTATCCCCAAGGCTCTATTCTGATTTCTACCGCATATTTAGCCGAGACCGGCAAACTGTACTGCTACGCCACCTATAACAGCGCACCGGGCGGTATGACTCTCATTAAAATCGACCCCAACGCCACCACTGCCGATGGTGCTCAGCTGGAAGAGATTTTCGATGCCGGTACCCACCCCCAGTACTGCCTGATCAGCCCCATCTGCGGCCCTGACGGCACGATTTACTACCGCAATGACAGCGGCTGCCTCTTTGCCCTGACCACCAACAATTCCTACCTGACCGGCATCTCCGCTTCTGTGGGTACATTTACAAAAGAATTCGCACCGGGCCGCCACGACTATGAGTTGGTGGTACCCGTAGGAACCCAGAGTGTCACATTGACGCCCACTGCCTGCGAAGGCGGTGTTACCCAGGCGGTCACGGCCACCTTGGTTGATGGCGCGGCCACTGCAACGATAGTTGTGACCAAGGGCAATGATTCCAGAACCTACACCGTAACGGTTCGTTCCGTATCCCAAAATGCTTCTTTGGGCAGTTTGAAAGTCAACCAAACCAACTCTTATGGCGGTACGGTCAGCCCGGAAGTTACACCCGAAGAGCATTATTACACATTCCTCACCGCTGGTGCCACACGGACATTTATGAATGTATGGCCGGATGTTGCAGAGAGCCATGCTTCTTTGAAAGTCTTCCTCATGGATAATGCAGCCGGCAAAGATGAGAAAGAAATTGCCGAGGATGGCAGCCTGAAGGATACCGCCACCAGCAACGGCCATGACCGCTATGCGGTTTACTTTGCAGATGGCAATAAGCCTATGGCTGTTCGTATCGAGGTAACCTCCGAAAATGGCGAAGTGGACAATTATTATCTGGTTATCAGCAAGGCCGCTGCTGCAGAAGATGCCAAGGCACTGCTGGAAACTATTAAAACTTCCAACGCAGCCGCAGACAAAGCCGCTGCGGATGCAGCGATGGAAAAGATTACTGCTATTGGCACGGTAAGTTTGGATTCTAAGACCGCAATTGAAGAAGCTCACGCTGCTTACGACGCACTGACTGTTACGCAGAGAGCCATGGTTACTAACCACGAGATTCTGACCGCTGCCGAGGCTTCTTTGAAAGCTTTGCAGGATGCCGCCGATAAGGCTGCTGCTGATAAAGCCGCTGCGGATGCAGTTGCTGAAAAGATTGCTGCCATCGGTACTGTTACTAAGGATTCCAAAACCGCTATCGAGGCTGCTCGTGCTGCATACGATACGCTGTCCGATGAGCAGAAAGCACTGGTTACCAATTATGAAACCTTGACTGCTGCTGAGGCTTCCTTGAAAGCCTTGCAGGATGCCGCCGATAAGGCTGCTGCTGATAAAGTCGCTGCGGATGCAGCGATGGAAAAGATTGCTGCCATCGGTACTGTTACTAAGGCTTCCAAAACCGCTATCGAGGCTGCCCGTGCTGCTTACAATGCACTGACCACTGAGCAGAAGGCCTTGGTTACCAACTACAAAACCCTGATGGCTGCCGAAAAAGCACTTACTGATTTGAATAAACCTGTTAATCCCGATAATCCCCAGACCGGTGACAATACGCCCATTGTATTGCTTACAATTATGATGGCGATATCTGCCGCATGCTTGGCGGTTTTGACACTAAGCAAGAAGAAATACGCAAAATAAAGTTTGGCAGGTGGCAGGCTTTGTCTGCCACCTGCATAAACGCCCAGAACTTCGCTGCCTATAAAGCCAAGTAGATTGGAGAACACTTATGAAACAACTGTTTAGCCTGTTGTTGGCTATTACTATCATGCTTTCCCTCTGCGCTTGTCAGGGGAACTTTGGAAGCATAAACCTAAAAGACCCTGTAAATATTCCTGAAAACGGTGTAATTGATAAAAGCACCGTTATGCAGATTAAAAACGAAAATGCTATCGCCGTCTTTGTTGGTACATCCGGCGATTTCAAATACGAGTGGACTATTTTTGCCAGCACGATTCGCGATGCGAAAACTGTGAACTTGGGTGTACAATTGCGTAAAACCGAAGATGGGAGTATCCGTGTTGTGCTGAATCAGGTGGAAACCTTTGGGTTTTCTGCATCACTTGCAATTCACTTGAATGAACGCTGGAGTACACAAAGCGCAACCGCCCGTGCAGGCGAAAACGCCTTTGCTGCTGTTTCCGTAAACGGCAGCAAGCATACGATTCTGAATGTTAACTTAGATGGCACTGTGACCGAGTTTGTGATCCAACCGGAGTCTTTCGTCGAGGAGCAAACACCTACCCAAAATACACAACCTCCTGCGCCGGAGAACACAACGGATTCTACTACTGTGCCCACAAAACCGGAAGAAGAAACCGTCCCCGCTACCAAACCTACCGAACCGGAAGAGGAAACCACCCCCGCTACCAAACCAACTGAGCCGGAAGGAACCACAAATCCAACGAAACCGCAGGAACCCACGCAGCCTGTTACTGAGCCTGCAAAACCGGCAGAAAATGGCGGTAAGGACAAATATCATACAGATCCCGTTCCTGAGGGAAAACCCAAGCCGGTAGAGCCGGAAGATCAGGAAGTAGATAAGGATACGGCCTATACCTGTACCTTCTCTATCGAGTGTTCCACCATTCTGAACAATCTCAGTATGTTGGAACCTGAGAAATTGGAAATGGTTCCTTTTGATGGTATTATCCTTGCCGAAATTACAGTTGTTTTCTATGGAGGAGAATCTGTTTTCGACGTTCTGCAGCGGGTTTGCATAGAAAACAACATCCATATGGAGGCCTCTTGGACACCGATGTATAATAGCGCTTACATTGAAGGAATCCACAATCTGTATGAATTTGATTGCGGTGCTTTGTCCGGCTGGATGTACAAGGTCAACGGCTGGTATCCCAACTATGGCTGCTCCCGTTATCAACTCCAAGATGGTGATGTGGTCGAGTGGCGCTTCACCTGCGACCTGGGCAACGATATTGGCGGTGGCTATGCCGTTGGTGGTTAAAATGCAAGATAGATTTGCAAAGTATCACCCATTGGTGAATTTCTTGTATTTCACCTTGGTAATCGGTTTTTCCATGGCGCTGAATCACCCACTGGCGCAAGGAATATCGCTCCTGTGCGCAATCCTCTATGCGGTGCAGGCAGAAGGAAAAAAGGCAGTGCTGTTCACGCTCAAATGGTGTTTGCCAATTATGTTGCTGACGGCTTTTATGAATCCTGCGTTCAGCCACGAAGGAATCACCATTCTGCTGTATTTCCCCACGGGAAATCCGTTGACCCTGGAGAGCATTCTCTACGGTCTGTCTGCAGGTGTGATGATTGCCACGGTGATGCTATGGTTTCTGAATTTTAATCGGGTCATTACCTCCGATAAATTCATCTACCTCTTTGGCCGCATCATCCCGGCTATGTCGCTAGTGCTGAGTATGACCTTGCGGTTTATCCCAAAGTTTAAGTCGCAGCTGAACAGTGTAGTGGATGCCCAGCGGAGCATCGGCAGAGATATTTCGGAAGGTAGCCTTTGGCAGCGGACGAAGATCGCCATTACAGTGTTGTCCATTATGGTTACATGGGCATTAGAAAATGCCATTGAGACCGCTGACAGTATGAAAAGCCGGGGTTATGGTCTAAAGGGGCGCACCGCTTTTTCCATCTACCGCTTCGATGACCGGGATAAGATGGCATTACTTTACTTGGGCTTCTGTGGCTTTTATCTGCTGGCAGGTGTAATTGTATCTGCTTTTGGATTCCGGTATTTCCCAAGCATCCGCTATATCGGTCTGAATGCCGTAACCCTTTCTTTTCAGTTTGTTTATTTGTTTTTGTGTTTGATGCCCGTGGTGCTGAACTGGGCAGAGGAGAGAAAATGGAAAGCTATTCATTCAAAAATGTAGATTTTACATACCCGGAGGGCGAGAAGAAGGCTCTTCACAATATTTCCTTTACGGTTCAGCAAGGTGAGTTTGTGATCCTCTGCGGTCCTTCCGGCTGCGGTAAATCCACGCTATTGCGGCATTTGAAATCTTGTTTGACACCCCATGGTCTTTTCTACGGTGAGATTTGTTACCAAGGCAAGTTGCTGTCAGAAATGAGCCAGCGGGAGCAGGCGCAGCAGATTGGTTATGTGCTGCAATCCCCAGAGAATCAGGTAGTCACAGACAAGGTATGGCACGAATTGGCCTTTGGCTTGGAGAGTTTGGGGTATGATACTCCCACTATCCGCCGCCGTGTGGCTGAGATTGCCGCCTTCTTCGGCATTGAGAATTTGTTTTACAAGAACGTCACGGAACTGTCCGGTGGTCAGAAACAGCTTTTGAGCCTTGCTTCCGTCATGGCAATGCAGCCGGGTGTGCTGGTACTGGACGAACCTACCGCACAGCTTGACCCTATTGCCGCCGCTGATTTTCTGGCTTTGCTGGGCAAAATCAACCGGGAACTGGGTACGACGATTATTCTGACAGAGCATCGTTTGGAGGAAGCTTTTCCTTTTGCAACCCGTGTCATCGTGATGAACGAGGGTACTATTCTCTGCGACGATCAACCGGAAAATGTAGGCTTGCAGCTGAAGGATAAGGGCAGCGGTATGTTTCTGGCGATGCCCACCGCTATGCGTGTTTGGGCAGCGGTGGAAACGAAACTTAACTGTCCTATGACCGTCCGTGACGGCAGCAGTTTCCTTTCCCAAAGAGTGGGCGAGCAATCACTTCTTCCTTTAGCAGAAAAAGCTCCTCCGGTGTACCCGGAGGAAGTTACTTTGGAATGCGATGATCTTTGGTTCCGTTATGAAAAGGACAGCCCAGATATTGTAAAAGGCTTCTCTCTGAAATTACGCAAGGGTGAATTCTATGCCATTCTGGGCGGCAACGGTGCAGGCAAGTCCACCACTTTGAAGGTGATTTCCGGTCTGCGGTCTGCCTACCGTGGAGATGTTCGCCTGCAGGGCAAG
>JBGVON010000021.1:0-6870 GCA_045126495.1 Faecousia sp. | reverse complement strand
CTGATGTGGCGTCGTCATCTGCCGACCGCAGCCACTCGCTCAGGTCGCTGTATCCGCCGCAGGCGGCGCTCCCATCGCTCCCCATCCCGAACACAGAAGTTAAGCTCATGTACGCCGACAAACCCCACGGGCGACTGCCCGGGAAGATAGGTAACGCGAACACAAGACCTCCACAGAAATGTGGAGGTTTTCTTTTTTTGTGGGAACGGTGGACTGGTCCACCTGTTTCCTGTTGCGGTGCCCGGCATATTCCTAGCCACTGATGTGGCGTCGTCATCTGCCGACCGCAGCCACTCGCTTAGGTCGCTGTATCCGCCACAGGCGGCGCTCCCATTGCTCCCCCGGGAAGAATAGGCGTATTTCCCAGTAGTTCATTTAATGCTGCATTCTTTCATTGGAGAAAAGTAGGAATCACTACAATAGCTTGCCTTTTTTTACCTGCTTCGGAGAAAACAGGGGAAATCAACGCTCGTTTGAGAAGTTGATTTATATGTTATAATTACCTTTCTGCATTTTGTATAGCGAGAATGGCGTTCTTTTCTTTATTTGCTGTTTTGAGAATCAATTGGAAGCCTATGATCACAGCTGCCATTACAATGCTGAAAAACCAGAAGCAAGCGCGGTAATCTCCTGTAATTCTACGGAGAAGTTCTCCCAAGGGTGATCCCAGACAAAGCCCCAAAGAGTTCATGGCCATAAAAATGCCCAGAATTTTATTATAAGAGGTCGAACCAAACAAATCATGGGTTAAAAGTGGGAGCATTACGGTTTCAAGAGGCGCAGCAATACTGGAAAGCACTGTTGCGATCATGGCAAATGCTAAACCTAATGTCGAATTGGTAAGAATTGCTTTTAGAAAGAAGGTGGTTAGAGCGGAAATCTGGCACATGAGCAGTGCAATCCGCATGCCCCACTTGTCGTAGGTCGTACCAACCAGCAACTTGGAGACAGTGAGCACTAAGGAAGATACGGTTACCGTGGTGGCGATAAATGCGGGGGATATGCCTAAATCTGTCATGTACACAATGGTGATACTGCCGATGCTTTGCAGGCTGATGCCGGTGAGAAAGATAAACGCGGCGGTTATATAGAAATAAGGCTTCTTTTTTATGGCGGCATATTCAATGCCGACCCAATGCTCTCCTTTGGGCGTTTTCTTTTGCTTACCATTGGGCACAATAGGACCCTCTGTGGGCTTGTCCCGGAGGAAAATCAGGATGACAACACTGATAGCCAGGGCGATGGCAGCCGATAGCAGATATGCCTTTCTGTATCCGAAGATTTCGCCGTTATTGATGATGGGCGAGATAATCTGGGCTGCACAAGCGCCACCAATGCCGTTGGCGGACATGACAATTCCGGTATATTTGCCGATGTCTTTCTGAAACCACCGTCGTACAATGGCGCCCGCCATTGTGCCGCCAACGAATACGATACCAAGACCGTGTAATGCGCCGGCAAGATAGAAATGCAGGACATTGGTAGCAAACGCACGGAGCACGGTGGCGCCGATTAAGGCGAACAGACCTACAAAGACCATCTTTTTGATACCAAAGCGGTTGACCAGTGCACCAAAATACAGGGCAACAAAGACCTGCACGCCAAAGCGAATACTGCTCCAATAGGAATATGTCAGTCGGTCGATTTTTAGAGCCGATGTGACGGGTACGGTGTACAGACCAACATTGCTGCTGCAAAAGCCAAGGCAGAGGAATTCCATAAGGAAACAGACCACCAAAATAACCCATTTATAGTCAAGTCGGGCTTTTTTGAGTGTCATTGTAAAAACCTCTTTGTTGCATTTTTTCACAGTATACCATTTAGAGGCGGTAGAAACAATTATCAAAAGTTTACTGGTGCATAATATAAACTTAATGCACGTCCCGGTAAAACTGTTCCGCGAAATCCCGAAATGCTGCTTCGTGAGTTGTAAGGGGATGGTCATTGCGCCAATATAACCTGGCGTTCCAGGGGGTGAAGGGGTCGATTAAAGGAATATATCGAACAGTTGGAAGCGGAATAGAGCCGGGATGCTGAGAAAAGAAGGAGATGCCGTTATTTTCCGCGACCATTTTTTGGCGGACCATATAGGTGTAAAAATTATCTGTGGGGAAGGGAAGGTCGTGCAGCTGGAAAAGCTGTTGCAGCCGTGTGTACATAGAGGAACCGGGCATCGATAGGAACATTCGCTCGTTGATAAGTTCCCGGACATCCAGGCTGTCTTTTTGCGCAAAAGGGTGGTCTTTGTGGACCATGACTGTTGGCGTTGCCTGAAATAAAAAGATACTGTCTAGCTTGTCGGTATAAGCAGGGGGGAGTTCACATTCATAGGCTAAAAGAAAATTATGCTGCGCAGAAAATCCCATTTCTGAAAGCTGAGGAATGGAGGTACTGGAACAGGATAGGGTGTATTGGGAAAATTCTGAGGTGAAGGAAGCAATAAGATTCACCCACATCAAAGAATTGATACTGACAAGGGAAATGTGCGGTCCTTGCTGGAAAAGGCTTTGGTGCAGTTCCTGTTTGGCGTTTTCCAGATTGTAGAAAATTTCATTTACATGTTTTAAAAAGATTTGTCCTTGGGCATTTAGTGTGATCCGGTTGCTGGTGCGGTCAAATAGCGGCATGCCCAGTTCTTTTTCCAGCCGGGATATGGATGTGCTCAACGCTGGCGCAGAAACAAAGAGGGATTCTGCCGCTTCGGATATTTTTCCTGTGTTTGCCACGGTTTTGAAGTATTTTAATTGTTGCAGTTCCATAAAAAACGCCTCCCAACATGGTCATTATATCCCCGATCTGCATAAAGTGCAAGTAAATCTGAAAGTTAGTGTCATCCCGACTAAGCAGAGCGCGTGGAGGAATTTCGTTTTTTGTGTGTTGATAGGAAACAAGAGATTTCTCGACTCCACTTTGTTCCGCTTGGAATGACAATATGTTTCTTTGCTGGACAGGGGAAAAAAGCTGTGATATAATGAAAAAAACTGTGTAAAAGTGAGGGATTTTTATGCCCAAAGTGGTATTTCAAATTGAAGGCGCAAGTGCTGTGGAGATTACATGCAATCTTGGTGACAATCTGCTGGAATTGGCTCGCCGCGCCAATGTGGCAATTGACGCGCCCTGTTCCGGAAACGGTTCCTGTGGCAAATGCCGGGTAAAACTGGTGGAGGGAGAAGTGGAGACCATCCCGTCCCGTCATATCAGCGAAGAGGAGTTTGCGGCCGGTTGGCGGTTGTCCTGCAACTGCAAGGTGACAGGGGATTGCACCGTGTTCGTGCCGGACATTGCCTCTGCTTACCAAAGCCGTATGAAGACGGCTGATTTGTCCAGCCCCAAGGAGATCGCTATTTTTGAGGAATGTCAGCAGCAATTGCGGTCCAGCGGCATCGAATTTGTCAATCCCTTCCGGGCGGTGGTTCTGGAAATGGCAGCGCCTACTCTGGATGATACCATGCCCGATAATGAGCGGCTTACCTGGGCATTACAGGAAACGCTGGGTGTGGAAAAAGTGAAGATTCCCTTTGCTGTTATGGTGAAGCTGGCAAGCACCCTGCGGGAATATGATTTTAAGGTCTGCGTCAAGGGCGAATTGCAGGGGGATACTTTTACGTGCATGGAGATTTCCGCCCCGGAGGATATTGCCATCGTTGGCTGCGCCATCGACATTGGCACTACCACCGTGACCATGGTCCTGACAGATCTGACTACCGGCAAATTGCTGGCAAAGGGATCTTCCGGCAACGGGCAGATCCGCTACGGCGCAGACGTGATCAACCGCATTATCCAGCAGGGAAAAGATGGCGGTAAGAAGAAGTTGCAGGACGCCATTATTAAGGAGACCCTGAATCCTATTATTGCCGGTCTGTGTAAGACGGCGGGGATCTCTGCCCGGAGCATCCTCCGTCTGTGCGTTGCTGCCAACACCACCATGAACCATCTGTTTGTGGGTGTGGATGCAGAGCCTGTCCGCATGGAGCCCTACATCCCCAGCTTCTTTGGCTGGGAGGATCTGACTGCCGGGGATATGAAGCTGCCGGCAAATCCGCTGGCGAAGGTGCAAATTGCGCCCAATATCGGTTCTTATGTGGGTGGCGATATTACTGCCGGTACTTTGGCCGCGGGATTATGGGATAAGGATGAAATGAGCCTGTTCATTGACCTTGGCACTAACGGTGAGATCGTATTCGGCAATCGGGATTTTATGATGAGCTGCGCCTGTTCGGCAGGTCCTGCCTTTGAGGGCGGCGATATTTCCTGTGGTATGCGTGCCACCGACGGCGCTATTGAAGCCTGCGTCCTTGACAAAGTTACCATGGAGCCTACCCTCACCATCGTGGGTGATCCGGGACAAAAGCCTGTGGGCATCTGCGGTTCCGGTATCATTGATATTATCTCGGAACTGTTCCGCTGTGGCATTATCAATGCCAAGGGTCTGTTCGTCCGGGAGGGCAGCCGGGTGCTGCGGGATGCCCATGGCATGGGCAGATTTGTGCTGGCGACGGCGGAAGAATCGGAGACCGGCAGGGAAATCTCCATCAATGAGGTGGATATCGACAACTTTATCCGTGCCAAGGGCGCTATTTTCTCTGCTATCGACACACTTTTGAATGCGGTTGATATGACCGTGGACTGTATTGATAAGGTTTACGTTGCCGGTGGTATCGGCTCCGGTATCAATATGAAAAATTCTGTCAATATCGGCATGCTGCCGGACGTGGAATTGGAGAAATATCAGTACATCGGCAACTCCTCTCTTACCGGCGCTTATGCCATGGTCATGAGTGACGGGGCGGCAGAAAAATGCACCGAGCTGGGCGCTAATATGACCTATCTGGAACTGTCAACCCACCCGGGGTACATGGACGCCTTTGTGGCAGCGTGTTTCCTGCCCCATACCGATGCCAGATTGTTCCCCAACAGCAAGCAGGAGATGTAATATGCAAATTGAAAATCATAAAGAAGAAGTTCCCTTCGCTTATTATGAGGAGAAATTCCGCGGTCTTGATCCGGCGGATGTGACCGCCCGGTTGACAGATGTTACATGGGACGGACAGACTTTTTCGGTGAAATTGCTGGGCAGGGAATTTGCCATTGCTCACCCGGAATATGCTATTTCGGCAAAGGATGGCAGCGCTCTGCCGCCCCTGCCCGCCCAGACTTTTCTGTTGCGGTATTTGCTGGAATGCAAGGATGTGACGTGGAACGGTCAGTGGAAGACGTTCCGGGAAATGCCTTGGGGGGAGCTGTACATTAAGCCTTATACCGGACGGGTGCTGACCCGGGCGGCGTTTACTTTTGGAACCCGGTTGGATGCATTTCGGAAAGCAGCGGAAAAAATGGACGCTACTCCCGTTGCCCACGGTGACGCAGGCTACCTGTTTGAACTGGTGGGCGGCTATAAAATGCAGATCTTGGCATGGGCAGGAGACGAGGAATTTCCGCCTAACGCCCAGATTCTTTACTCCGATAACTTTGCCGATGGTTTTGCCGCCGAGGATCGCGTGGTGGCGGGGGATATCCTCATCTCCACCATAAAGGCGAATATGTAAAAATAACCCTGCCTCAATAAGGCAGGGTTATTCTGTAAAATTGATACCCTTTCGTTCTTTCCAGTAGGTGAGGGCATCCGCAATGCAGTCTTCCGGCAGATCGAAGTAATCCGACAACTGCCAAAGCTCTAAATAACCTTCGGCAAAGGCGGTGCGGAAGGCTTCTTCTGTTAAGTAGTTTTCGGAGATCCAGCGGGTGGCGCGGTATTCGCTGCGCTCTACCAATTCGTAGGGGCTGTCTACCTTGTGAAGCGCACCTGTGGCAACATGGCCCAGCTCATGGCAGCATACACCTCGCAGCAGGCGGGTGGAACGGATCTTTGTAAAATCCAAAAATACGGCGTAAAACCCATGATCCCGTATAGTGGCGCCCGGTTGGGGGCATCCGTTGTAGGGGATCACATCCACTCCGTTTGTTTTGCAATAATCGTAAAAGTCCGAAATTTCAAACACCGTTAATTCCTCTGTGATACTGTCCGCCTTTCCCGCATCAGCCGGACCATATCCCGGACAGTTTCTTTATCCTTTTCATCGAGTTCCTTATAGTCGCCGTAAAAAGCTACGTCCACTTGATCCAGAGAATCGGAAAAGCCGTTGTAACCGGTCGCGGCTTCTTCCTCCTGTCCCAACAGATAGCCTACGGATACGCCTAAAAACCCTGCGATCTTCTGGGCGGTTTCTGCATTGACAGTCTTTTTTCTACCCATTTTTAAATCGGTCATCAGACTGCGGCTCAGACTCAGTTCGTCGCAAAGACGGCCGGGACGGATACCTTTTTGGGCGCAAAGGGTCTGGATGCGGTCAAACAAGCTGTTCATAATACGACCTCCGGAAAAGCAGGGGGTATCCCGGCTTTGGCTTTCAGATTCCCGGAGATGACGAATAAGTACATAACCGGGTACAAAATATAGGGAGTGCCTATATTTTAGTACGTGAACACGTACTTGTCAAGACCGAATGTCGAATTTTGTCGAAGCTTTTTTGTTTGCGTTTTTAGGTTGCTTTTATAATAACAATTAAATAGTACAATAAACCGGACATAAATCCCGGAAACTTCCCACTATACGACAGAAAATAGCCCTTGACAAAGGGGTGCCGTCATGGTACAATATACAAGCACTTAGGGGCGCTTGCCTGAAAGTGCGTTTCGTATCGCGGAGTAGAGCAGTTGGTAGCTCGTCGGGCTCATAACCCGGAGGTCGTAGGTTCGAGTCCTGCCTCCGCAACCAGAAAAGAAAAAGTCATCCCAACCGGGATGGCTTTTTTCTTTTCTCTTTTGTAAAGTGCAGGACTCGAACCCATAGTAGAGCAACTGTCCGGCGGA
>JBGVON010000020.1:0-10827 GCA_045126495.1 Faecousia sp. | reverse complement strand
AAGAGCCATGGAACTCTACCGGTAGATCTCTTTCATTATACACAAAATTTTAAAGCCCGCAATCTGGTGGGTTAACTTTTTGCGCCCTTTTTGAGAGACAACAGCGTAAAATTGGGGCTTGACAAACATTAGCTAGATTTTCTTACGTGGCTGAATAATCCTAACGAAAGCAAAATCGCCTCATTTCATTGTTCCTTTATGTAAAATCGATGTCGTAGCGGATACCATCCGCAAACAGCACGCCGTCTGTCAGTGTGATCTTCAGCAGGCAGGTGTTAGGATCGGCTTCGTTGGTGTGACCGTTACTGTACCAGGCGGCGAATGATTTTCGCAGAATGTCCATAACCGCCCTGTTTTCGGGAAGCAGTACATGGCCCAGGTTTTCACCGATGCCATGGGCGGTAAACCACTCGCCGGAAATGGCAACGGTGGGATTCTTGGCGATCTGCTTACATTTGCCGGACAGAGCATGGGTCACTACATAAAAGGCGCCGTCAATATATACAGCATCTACCGTGCGGACATAGGGGATGCCGTCTTCCACAGTGGCCAGGGCAATCGGGGAATCCTTACCAAATCGGTCAGTCAAAATCAAATCCGTTTGCGCATTGTGTTTCATGTTGTTTCTCACATTCTTTTTTCTCCAAGGGCGTCTGTCAGTTTCGCCATCGCATCAATAAGCATTTCCATCTCAGCATCCGAGACTACGCTAAAAATATCTTGTACACTTTTCGAGGATGGAAAAGTATATCTATAACAATAATAACGGTCTTTGGTACGAATTGCAAGGAGATTATTACATCCCTTGTTTAGTGCTGGATGAAGAAGATACCCAACCTATCGGCATATGGGGCAGAAAGCACCTCCGGTACATCAAGTAGCATCGTCCGGTGCTGTACACCACGCTGCTGCTCAGCGGCAAGCTGAACAGCTACCTTGCTGAGATCGACAACCGGACAACAGAAATGTTTGACCGGCTGGTGAAGCAACTGGCCGAAAAGAAAGGTATCACCAAACATCTAAAGGCGCAGGATCAAATGGCATGGGTGGGAGAAATGAATAACATCCGTAACCGGGCAGAGGAAATTGTGAATATCGAAGTTATTTACACATAAGAGGAAAGGCGGAGCCGACAATGGCTCCGCCTCTATTCGTTTGTGTAAGGTTGCTCTATTGGTCAACCAATCTTTTTATACCACCCATAGCTGACCATGGGCATGCCGTCCATTTCCCAACTGTATTGCATAAGAAGCGTTCCATCATCCAACAGTGTAACCGCATAGTGGATCGGTTCATCGTTTGGCGCGTACACTTCTGCGAACCACTGATTGTTTCCGCAGTCTGGATACAGTTCGCCGGAAGATATGAGCAATTCTGCGTCAGAGAAATTGTCATCCGGGTAATTTCTATCCGAGTAACTGATCCAGAAGAAGCCCATACCATCTGTTGTAATCTCCACGGTACAGCCACCGGGGGCAGATTCAACACGATCCCCTTCGACCTCCGTCCAGGTAAGCTCCCAGGTACCAACCATCTCTATGGGTGCGCCACCGGTCAGATTTTCATAGTTCAATCGGTCATAGGGAGAAAAATCATAATAAAGACTATTACCGTTGTCATCACACAAGGCAGCTATGCGGTTATCCTCGTCAATGAAGGGATACCAAATTGTCACTTCACCGCTGGAATCGGTGATAATTACCTCGGTTTCCATGCACCATCCGGTGTTGGTCGTCATCAGCAGGAGCGGATCACCCTTTTCGCTGCGGTAGAGGACGATTGCTTCTCCGAAGGTTTCCGTAGCTTCGTCCCATGGACTCCAGTTTACGGAAACAGTCGCATTTTCATCCGTAGGCACGATACAGAACAGGTGTCCGTCGGTTCCAAGAATGTTCTGTTCCGGGATCTGCAGTAGGAAAGGCAAATCTTCGCATAACTGAGGCGCTGCGTTCTCCATAACGGCATAAGGATCTGCAGGATTATTGCCGTCCGGAAGCGCATAGCCAAAATAAGCTACGGCAAACTGCTGCGGGGTACCCACCAATGCTTGCCGAAGGGATACCAGGGAAGCCGCCGCTGAATCATCCGTTTCCCGGGTGTTTTCAGTCATTTGTGTACTTTCGGTAGTTTGCGTATCTTCAGTAGTTGCCAAGGTTTCGGTGTTATCCGGATTATTCACACTATTGCCGGTCTCCGTTGGAAGCGTTTGGTCCGGCTCATTGTGCGTGAGGCCACAACCTATCAGCAATAAGCTGCAAACGAGGAATACAACACAGACGATACGGCAGCTTTTACTCAGTAGATTCTGAATCTTTCGCATAAAATCATCTTCCTTTTCACGGGGATGGATGCAGTGGGAGAACCCACTGCATCCTATCTTGGATCAAAAGCCGGAGAGCTTAAATACCAGAACCTCGTCTGCGGATTCATCTGCGCGTTCTTCACTCATAACGATCAGGATACTGCCATCTTCTGCCATATCCGCTGCGGCAATCCAGGGATAGCTTGTGCCAAACAGATCTCCGTCATCTGCCGCACCGATCCAGGTGCCGTCAGCAGACCACAGAACAATCTCACGCATATTGCCGTCCAAAGCCAGGAAACCGTTGGGGGTGCTGGTTGCGTATGTGATGGAACCCAGACCGAAGCCATCAGGTTCTCCGCCCAGCTGCAGCTGCAATTCACCGCTGTAATCGTAAACAAACAGATAGTGGTCGCTGTCTTCCTTGGAAGAACCGCTTACCAGAATGTAGTTGCTGTCAATGCAGACCTGGCTGACTGAGTCTACCTCAGCAAAGGGGAAGGGACTTCCGGACAGTGTGCCATCGTGGAAGGAGTACAATTCGCAGTCTTCACCGGAATAGAACCAGCTGATACCCCAGGTGCCGCCGGGAGCAACAGCAAACTTGTCGGGACCATCGTAAGAGAACTGAGCGGAATCGCCGTCGTGTCCGAAAACAGGTTCCATAAAGCGGGACAGAACCAGGTTCCCGTCTGCGCCCTTTTCCAGAAACTCGTATTCACCGGGCAGCTCAATTTCCTTCACAAAGACCAGGGAATCACCATCGTAAGCATACTGGTACAGCGCACTGTCGCTGAGCAGGTAAACCTTGTCACCCATTACCACAAGATCGTGATCAAAGGTTTCATAAGTGACCAGGGGTTCTTCCATAGGCAGGAACTGGGCAGTCAGATTATAGGTGCCAACCATCTGAGTCAGTGTACTGCCGGAGAAAGGCTCGCCTTCCCAATACCAGGGAGGATCAATGTTGTCCGTTCCGGAAGCGGTAAAGCGGATATTCTTGATCACCGCAGGAACATTTGGATTCTCCCAATCGGTTACATGGACAGTGTAAGAAACGCCTGCGGCATCATTCCGGCCAAAGAAGTACCACTCGCCGTCCTCTTTATCCACAGCGGCCATTTGCAGACCACCAATGGTTTCGGATACCCAAGTACCGTCAACATAAGCCTTCATATCAACACCGTTGGCGTGCAGTGTGCTGCGGAAGGAAGAAGCACTCTCTTCATAGGCTTCAATGTACACCAAAAGTCCGGTGTAGCCATCCGCGTCCAGAATCCGCAGGTAGGCATAGCCGCCGCTCTCATAAGCTTTCATATCATCTTCTGCCAGCGTCCAGCCGTCCTCTTCCTTGTACCCAACAGTAAAGAAGGTGTTTTCGTGAACGGTCAAGTCTTCATCAATCTCGGGGGCATTGCTGTGGGCAGATTCTTTTTCCTTAGTCGCTTCGTTGCCTCCATTTTGCGTAGCGGGATCGGTGGTTTTACCGGCAGGGTCGCTGTTTCCGCCACAGGCAGTCAAGCTAATCAGCATCAGCACAGCAAGGGCAAGTGACAATATCTTCTTGATGCACTTCATAAACATACACTCCTTTCAGCGATAAGTATTACTGAAATGCGGCCAGTGCTTCGTTGGCCTTCTTAATCCATTCTGTTCTGTCACCGTAGACAGAAGCATCCAAGGCACCGATAGTGGCTGCGGCTTGCTCTTCGTCCAGGGTTCCGGCTGCGGCAGCCTTCGCTGCATTGGTAAAGGACTTGATGGCATCTATCTGCCGCTTTGCGTTCTTGAAGGAGTTGCGAAGAGTCTTCTGGATACCAAAGAGAGTATCAAAGTACTTTGCAATGCTTTCGTAGCTCTTGCTGTTGCCAACACCCAGGCGGAAGCTGTACATGCCTGCGGTATCTTTGAAGGTCATAACACAGAACTCCTTTGTTTCCACCTTGCCATCGGAACCCTTGACTTTTTCTTCTTCGTAATCATACTGCACCAGATCCGCCAGACGATAGACGCAAGCCCGCTGGGTCTTGCCGAAGAGGAAGAATTTATAATTGGTTTCAACCAGTGCAACCAGACCGGTGGAAGGAGATACATACAGCAGAGGACCGCCGGTGCCGAGGCACTTCAGTTTCTGGGTCTTGTCCTTTGCCTTTTTCAGCGGCAGCAGCAGTTCGTTCCAAATGCGGGTGCCCTTTTCCACCTGCTCGATATGGGCAGTCACATCACCCAGCGTTGCATTTACTTTGTCGAAGATCTTGAAGGTCTTTTTGCTGCAGACCTTTCTGCAAATGAAGTTGCCGTCCACCAGCTTCTGCTCAGATGTCAAACCGATCTCCGCGCCACAGATTGCGCAATTATGCTTCGCCATTTTTATTTCCTCCCGAATTTTATTTTCCTTTAGAATTTCCCTCCGCCTACACTCCGGGAAGAACCGGAGCCGGAGGACTTGGAAGTATCTTTCTTTGTGCGGGAAACTTCACGGTAGAGAAACAGATCCCTGCGTGTTGTGATCTGCATACTGCCGCTTTTTATGTAGACATTTGCCTGTTTCTGCTGACGGACAGACTTGAGCTGTTTTTTCAGTACGAATGCCACCACAATACCTGCCACAACACCAACGATCAAAGCAACAATCAGATTTTTTCTTACGTTAAAGGGAAATCCGTTGAGATAACCGTTCAGGTAATACGCACATTGATCCGCAAAGGTGGAGAAAGCATCCGCATAAGCTCCGTCAGACAAGTCGGATACGATTGCATCCCCAATAGCATCGATCTGGCTGGGACCGATGGATTCGCCGGCATAGCCGTTGCTCAAGATCCGGTACTCCCGGTCATCCATGCACACCAGCAGCAGAACACCGTCACGGTTTTCACCATAGCCCATGTTTATGCTGTCATACTGATCTTCTATATAGGCATCGATATTGCCGCCGGTGGAAGATGCGGTCATAACGACGATCTGTGCGTCAAACTCTTCGCTGATTTCCGATAGGTGAAGCGCTTGCCGATGGCCTTGAAGGTGTTCTTCACGCTTTCGCCGAAGGAACCCGCAAAGATGGAGGGTTCGCTAGAGGTGTCGTATGTATACTCGCCGGGTTCGGCGCAGACTTCCACGACCTTGCCCTGCTCCACGATGATCATGCACTGACCGTCGGCCACGGCGATGCCGGAGCCGTTGCTGATAATGTTGTCGCTGCCCTTGGTGTTAGAGCTGCGACCGGAAACACGTTTCTAGCCCTTGACTACCAGGGTGTCCATATCCAGCGCCTCGCAGTAGATGAATTCCTTCCACTGGTCTGCCAGTACACCGCCTAATGCGCCAATACCTGCTTTAATAAGACCCATAATAATATCTTCTTTCTGTTATTTATAAACTTATGCCCAGGGATTTTCTGACTTGGCCTGACGTATGCCTACCATCAAAAACTGATCCCAGAGATACCATTTTTGATCCGCGGTCTGCCGGAGAACGATTTCCCGTGGACTGTCTGCACCGCCGCTGCGAATGCGCAGTTTCTTATAGCCCGGATTCATATCGGCATAGAGACCTTCCTCAAAGGTCAAAGTAAACGGCGGTTTGGGTGTATAGTCATTTTCGGGGGTAGCACCGGTAAAATAGGAGAATGGAACATAGTGCCCTTCCCGAAAACGGTCATTCAAAAATGAGAGGTCATGGGGACTGAGAGGCCGGGGGCCACGAAGCCAATTCAACATTTTTGTTCCGATACATTTGTCAGCAGCATATGCGCACAGTGCGCATACCGTGAGTGCAGCGGTCTGAAACGGGTCTTCCAGCGCTGCCTCCGGAAGTGCCTGCATTTCTTCAAGACTTTCCGGCAAAGTGGGAAATGTGAAAGTCTTCTTTTGCACTGCAGCAGCTGCTTCAGTCGGAGCGCCTGATGATCCCTTCTTTAAGCGGTCAAAAATAGACACATGAATACCTCCTTGTTGAAAACTAACAGAGCAGCGATTCCATCGCCGGTTGGAAGCTGCTGCGATCTTGCCACCGCAGCTTCCTTGACTGTTCTTCTGCGGTATGGTAAAATGATTTTATATGGGGCGGGCTGTGTGTTCGTTGGCGCGTTGACACAGCACATGATACTTAGCGGTATCATGGGGCACCCCCAAAATTCCAGGGCAGGCTCTATACCCTCCTTCAAACCTTGCACTTACTATTATAAGGACTTCCCCAGATTACGCCCCACCCGAACCATGCAAAACGGGTAGGGACGCAGATTTTTTCCCTAAAAGGGTGGGAATTTGGGTAGGATACTCGGAGGGCTTTTTATGACAAAAAGAATCTTTGCATTTCTCTTGGCAGCAATTTGTGTGCTGTCACAGCTAACCGGCTGTACTCCGCCGGACAGACCGTCTTCGGAAAATCCGGTTACGCTGACCATATGGCATGTGTACGGGAGTCAGACCAAATCGCCGTTCAATACTGCCATTGATGAATTTAATAACACTGTGGGTAAGGAAAACGGCATTACCGTGAATGTGGTATCCGTTACCAGCTCATCAGCCATTGACAAGGCTTTGTCCGCCTCCGTCAACGAAGAACCGGGTGCCGAAGAACTGCCCGATCTGTTTACCGCTTACCCCAGAGTGGCGCAAATCGTCGGCGCAGACCGGCTGCTTGCGTGGGATCAGTATTTCACCGAAGCGGAATTGTCCGCTTTCAAGCAGGAATTTCTGCAGGAGGGATATTTTGATTCCCGGCTGCTGATGCTGCCCATTGCCAAGTCCACCGAGGCCCTTTATCTGAACAAGACTCTGTTTGCGGATTTCAGTGCGCAGACCGGTATTTCCATGGAACAGCTTCACGGCTACGAAGGGCTTTTTGAAGCGGCAAATACCTATTACGACTGGTCCGGCGGCAAGCATTTTGTACAGTTGAATGACTTTTACCATTATGCAATGCTTGGGACCAAAGCCTATGGTGGCGAATTCATCCGGGATGGAAAACTGCAGCTGGAAGATCCGGCTTTTGAGATTGTTTGGAATCAATTAGCACGGGCAGCCATCTACGGAGGCATCTGCCTGGATGACGGTTATGCCGCTACACGATGGAAAACAGTTGAAATCATCTCCAATATCGGTTCCACAGCAGATATCCTGTACCAGCCGGATCAGGTCATCTACCCGGATAATACGACCCAGGCTGTTGAAATCATCTCCATGCCGTACCCTTTGTTTTCGGAAGATGCTGCAAATGCTGTCCATCGTGGCGGCGGACTCTTCGCTATCAAAAGCAGCGATGAGAGAAAAAATTATGCGGCTGCAGTCTTTGCGAAATGGTTGACCGAGCAGAACAACAACCTGCGCTTTGTAACGGAAGCAGGTTACCTTCCTGTGACAGATGCCGCTTTTGACCGGCTGCTGACAGAACCCGGATTGGTTCAAAAAGAAAACTATCGGCAGCTATACGAAACCGCAGGCGCTATGATTCAGGAGTATTCCCTGTGGGCCGTCCCTGTTTTTGACGGGGCATCCGATGTACAAAGCAGTTTTGAAGAATCGGTAAAGCTTGTGCTGAGAGCCGCCCACAGCGAATATATCGACAGGGTACAAAGTGGTGAGGAACCTGAAACGGTCCTGAATGAGCTGACAGATGCTTCGTATGACGCACTGATACAATCTTTCTACGGTGCGGGGGGCTAAACGATGAAAAAATTAAGGTTCAAGCTTCTGCTCCAACACTTTCGCTCTGAAAGTCTTTCCCTGAGAAAAAGGTTTCTACTGTATATCGTCTCAGCCGTTGCCACTTTTTTGGCGTTGGCTATGGTGCTTTTGAACCTGTTTGGTTTCATAAATTCTGCCAATGTACAAATTATGCGGGATCTGGATGCATGGCTGACGAACAGTGCGGATAGTATTGAGCAGGATTGTGACGAGCTGGCTGCCTGTGCAATATCCTTTTCCCATCAGTTAGAATCCCTGATTCAAGACTTTCTGATCGAACAGCAACTGCAATTTGATGATCTGCAGGACAACACCCAGGCGCTTACTGATTTGCAGCAGGAGTTATACGACACCGTATACTTGAACATGCAGGTTGCTCCCGCCAGCGGAACATTCTATATTCTGAATACCACCGTCAACAGCACCTCAGAAACACCTCTTTTCAACGGCATTTATCTGAAATATGTAAATCTTTCCTCTGAAAATACGGTTAACAATAGCTTTGCTTTATACCGTGGGTCCTACAGCACCGGCAAGAATAACAACCTTACTTTTCACAGTGGCTGGAACAATGAAAACCACACAGACTTTTTTGATGACTGTGAAAGCGTGTTTTCTGAGGGCGTACACTATGCGCTAAGCACGGTATCAGAAATCCCTGACACATGGGAAAATGCGAGATACATTTATGTGCCGATGCGGGACCGGCAGGACAGAATTATCGGTGTTTGCGGCTTTGAGATCAGCAATCTTCTTTTTCGCTTGTCAAACAAAACAGAAGATCCCCGGTGGGGCCAGCTGATCTGCGGGCTTATTGATCAGCAGCAGGGGAGCTATCGGGGACAATTCAGTTCCAACCGCTACCAAAACAGTACCATGCAGATTGTTACGAAGAAGGACCATACGCAATTTGACTTTGGTACGGAAAGCTGCGTGGGCGCTACCAAAGAAATCTTTTTGGGTAACGATACATTCACAGTTGCGGTGATGATGCCGCAGGCGCAGTATCTGAAATTTGTCCGGAACGGACAGCTGCAAAACGCCGCAATCTTTTTGATTTTGGGTATCGTAGCATTGGTAAGCTGTGTTATGATGAGCCATAGATATGTTTCTCCAATTCTGAAGCGTATCGAACAGGTGAAGGCGAACGAAACCGGCGGCGATCCAACCAATATTCGGGAAATTGAGGACTTGTTTGCTTTTCTGGCGGCACGGGATGAGGCCTATGAAGCACGGCTGGAGGAGCTGGAGAAGGAACGGCAGGCAGCCGAGGCCAATGCGACCCAGACCCAGAAGGATTACCAAACAGCCCTGCGAAAGCTGGATTTGGTGCAGGGGGAACTGGAGCAGCTTGCAGCAGCCCAACACCGGGAGATTGTTTTGGAGGAATATGAATTCTTCCTTTGCAATCTGGGCACATTGACCGCTACGGAGTATAAAGTCTACGAACTGTACCTGGCAGGTAAGAATGCGAAGCAGATTGCAGAAATCCTTGGCATTTCCGAAAATACTTTGAAATATCACAACAAGAACATTTACAGCAAGCTGGGCATCTCATCCAGAAAGCAAATGCTGCGCTTTGCGGCATTGAAGCAGCATCGAGACAACCATTTACAACCTATATAAAGAGAACAGCCTCACCGCACCGGAAGAACTGGTGCAGTGAGGCTGATTTTGCTTGTTGTGATGCTGATATGGATGCCAGTGCCTCTGGAAAACACACTGTTTCTATGTTTGTTGCGGATACACTATTTCTTACGATTACAATCATTGGAGATACCATTATCCGGATCTGGAAAGCTTTGGTATTACCCAGTACATCCCAACCGGAACTGACTTTGTAGAAGAGGAAGGTATTCCGCTTTCTGCTTTGCTGAGATAACAAAAAATGGCTCAACTGACCTTACAGAAAGTCAGTTGAGCCATTTGCTCGTTTTATGGGTTTGTTTGCAGCTTGATGCGTTACCTCCCAGCAACCCACAACCGGGTAGTAAAAATAAGGGGAGATGTGTTATCAAGTGCTATCAATCTGCTATCAAATCGGGAGAAAATCTAAGGAATTTTCGAGTTTTCCGGGTATTGAACAGGGAAAAACGGGTTATTTCCAGATTTTACTTACTCCCACTCGTTGCAGATATCTTTGACTTAAACAAATCTGTTTAGCAAATATAATACCTACTATTCTGATTATTTTGATTGCCCATATTATCATAGCTATACCATGGATGCTTATCAAAATCTTATCAGTGGTGATAAATGGTCGGGAATGATTCAAGGTAATTATTCCGGGTAGCTGTTGCCTTGCTTTAAGATCAAGTGTAACGATCTGTTAGACATATTGGAATTGGTTTAATCCTTGCTTAACACTTTTTTCTGCCAGGACTTTTTTTCGCATTGGGGGCAACGCATATATCTTGTTCTGCCCATGTGCGGAGCCATAGTAACGGCTCTATATGTCGGTACATATTGGTGTCCGCATTCTTTGCATGTATAATATCCTGCCACTTGCTCCATCTGCAGTGCATAGAAGCAACCCGCTAAGAACAAAACAAATCCAAATACAATGAGAGTAATTCTTAGTCCATTTGACATTTGCACAAAAGCGGCAACAAATATCAAAGCAAAAAGAACGACCGTTGCTGTAATGCCTATAAACACTTCTACAGATAACAATCTTTTGTCTGCCTGTTCTTTTTGCTTAATCATCTCAAGTAAATTGTTCTCTAATTCTTTGTTGTAATTATCCATTGTAACTACCTCCCCACATAATAAATCATTAACACTGATACCCAGAACATCACAAAGTTCAAGCATAATAGACGAGTCGGGCAGAGATTTGCC
>JBGVON010000019.1:0-37701 GCA_045126495.1 Faecousia sp. | reverse complement strand
CCTTTGGTGGCCTGAATTGCTGGACAAAATCAACGCCTACGCAAAGCAAGTCCACTTCTTCTATATCTCCTACAAAATTACCGACACCAACGTACGCATTAACTTTTTGAGTCTGGTGTGCCAGCTTTTTGGCTGCGCTTTCTCTGTGTATTATCAGTTGAAAGAGACCCAGGTGTGGAAGCGATATGTGTATGTAGCAATCACGGCGCTGTGCCTGTTTGCTATCTGGCTTTCCTATACCCGTTCCATTTATCTCGCCGCCGGTGTGGCCGCCTTGGGTACGGTGGCTATCCTGCTGCTGCGCACTGACAAGGCAGTCCGGCGAAAACTGTTTGCCCATCTTGGCTCCGGCATTGTGCTGTTTGCGTTGCTGATCACAGTATTCCGTGTGGGTACCGGCACCAACTACTTCTTCTATGGCCTGTCCCGCTCCCTTGTAGGTATTGAGCAGCATCTGCCCTCTATGGACGGGGCGGAACCCGGCGAAAGCGAAGAAGAAACCTTTGTGCCGGATGAGGATTGGGACGGTCTCCACAACAGCACCGTCTCCTCCGACCAGCTGCGGGGCGCAACCGTCAGTGACCTGATCACTGCCATCAAGGCCTCTCCTGTATGGGGCAACGGTCTGGGCGCTACCATTCCCTCCCGTCCCGACGGACTTAACGAGTACTTCTTCCTGGACCTGTGCGCCAAGACCGGCATTGTAGGTCTTGTGCTGTATCTGTTCCCTGTGGGACTAATGGGCTGGGACCTTGTGAGAAAATTAAAAGCCCGCGCCGATGATTTCGGATTTTTGGGCATTTGGTTTATCATCATTCTGGGCTTTGTGGCCTACTCCTACTTTACCCCCTGTATGAATTCCTCGGTGGGCATTATGTGTTACTGCTGTGCAATGGCAGTTTTCCGACAAGCTTTCGAAAATAACAACAGATAGGAGAACAACATGAAAGGTATCATCTTGGCCGGAGGCTCCGGCACCCGTCTGTACCCCCTGACCCTGGTTACCTCCAAGCAGCTGCTTCCCGTCTACGATAAACCCATGATCTACTACCCCATGTCCACACTGATGCTGGCTGGGATCCGGGACATCCTCATTATCTCCACCCCCACCGACACGCCCCGTTTCCAGGAGCTTCTGGGTGACGGCAGCCGGTACGGTGTGCGTCTGAGCTATGCGGTGCAGCCCTCTCCCGACGGTCTGGCGCAGGCATTCATCATCGGCAAGGAATTTGTGGGTGACGACACTTGCGCCATGGTTCTGGGCGACAACATCTTCTACGGCAACGGTTTCAGCACCATTCTTGCCCGTGCCTGCGCCAATGCCGAAGAAGGCAAGGCAACGGTATTTGGCTACCATGTCCACGATCCCGAGCGGTTCGGCGTGGTGGAGTTCGACGAAGCCGGCAAGGCCATCTCCATTGAGGAAAAGCCCGCCAAGCCCAAGTCCAACTACGCGGTCACCGGCCTGTACTTCTACCCCAAGGGCGTGGCTGAAAGAGCCGAGCAGGTGAAGCCCTCTGCCCGGGGCGAATTGGAGATCACTACGCTGAACGATATGTATCTGCAAGACGGCACACTCAGCGTAGAGCTGCTGGGCCGTGGCTTTGCATGGCTGGACACCGGCACATTCAAGAGCCTGCTGGAAGCTGCGGAGTTTGTGGAAATGAACCAGAGCCGCCAGAACATCCAGGTGTCCGCCCCCGAGGAGATCGCCTATGTCAAGGGCTGGATCACCAAAGAGCAGCTACTGGAAGCCGCTAAGGCTTACGGCAAATCCCCCTACGGCGAGCACCTGTGCCGGGTGGCAGAGGATAAGCTCCGCCTGATCCACAAACACTAAGGAGGCAACCACTATGACCATTATTGTTACCGGCGGCGCCGGATTTATCGGTTCTAACTTTGTATTTCACATGCTGGGCAAGTACCCGGACTACCGCATCATCTGCCTGGACAAGCTGACCTATGCCGGCAACCTGTCCACCCTGGAACCCGTCATGAATAACCCCAACTTCCGCTTCGTGAAGCTGGATATCTGCGACCGTGAGGGCGTTTACAAGCTGTTTGAAGAAGAGAAACCCGATGTCGTCGTCAACTTTGCCGCTGAAAGCCATGTTGACCGCTCTATCGAGAATCCCGAGGTATTCCTGCAAACCAACATTCTGGGTACGCAGGTACTGATGGATGCTTGCCGCAAATATGGCATCACCCGTTATCACCAAGTTTCCACCGACGAGGTTTACGGTGACCTGCCCCTGGACCGCCCCGACCTGTTCTTCACCGAGGAGACCCCCATTCACACCTCCTCCCCCTACTCCTCCTCCAAGGCGGGTGCTGACCTGCTGGTTATGGCTTACCACCGTACCTTTGGTCTGCCAGTGACCATCAGCCGCTGCTCCAACAACTACGGTCCTTACCACTTCCCCGAGAAGCTGATCCCCCTGATGATCGCAAATGCGCTGGCTGACAAGCCTCTGCCCGTTTACGGTGAGGGTCTGAATGTCCGGGACTGGCTGTACGTAGAGGACCACTGCAAGGCCATTGACCTGATCATTCACAAAGGTCGTGTGGGCGAGGTGTATAATGTTGGCGGCCACAACGAGAAACAGAACATCGAGATCGTAAAGATCATCTGCAAGGAGCTGGGCAAGCCGGAAAGCCTGATCACCCACGTGGGTGACCGGAAGGGCCATGATATGCGTTATGCAATTGACCCTACCAAGATCCACACCGAGCTGGGCTGGCTGCCTGAGACCAAGTTCGAGGACGGCATCAAAAAGACCATTCAGTGGTATCTGGATAACAAGGAGTGGTGGCAGACCATCATCTCCGGTGAGTACCAGAGCTACTACGAAAAAATGTACAGCAACCGCTAATTTTCAAAATCACGATATTTTTTGTAGGGCGGGGCCTTGGTCCCGCCGCACAAAAAGCAACACCTTTACGGCGGGAGCAAGCCCCCGCCCTACATTCCTAATGTGAGGATTTGTTTATGAAAGTATTTGTCACCGGTGTGGCCGGTCAGCTGGGTCACGATGTTGTTAACGAGCTTTGCCGCCGTGGCTATGAAGCCATCGGCAGCGATATTGCCCCGGAATATGCCGGCGTGCAGGACGGCTCTGCCGTTACCAAATGTCAATATGTAGCCTTAGATATCACCGACAACCGCGCCGTCACCGCAGTTCTCACAGAACTTGCCCCCGACGCGGTGATCCACTGCGCCGCCTGGACAGCAGTGGACCTGGCAGAGGACGAGGACAAGCAGGAAAAGGTCCGCGCCATCAACGCAGGCGGCACCCAGAATATTGCCAACGTCTGCAAAACCCTGGACTGCAAAATGCTCTACATCTCCACCGACTATGTCTTCAACGGCCAGGGCGACACTCCCTGGGACCCGGACTGCAAGGACTACGCACCCCTGAATGTCTACGGACAGACCAAATTAGAGGGCGAACTGGCGGTAGCCAACACCCTTTCCAAATACTTCATCGTGCGGATCGCATGGGTATTCGGCCTCAACGGCAAGAATTTCATCAAGACCATGCTGAACGTGGGTAAAAACCACGACACCGTCCGGGTGGTATGCGACCAGATCGGCACCCCCACCTACACCTTCGACCTGTCCCGCCTGCTGGTGGACATGGCAGAATCGGACAAATACGGCTATTACCACGCCACCAATGAGGGCGGATTCATCTCCTGGTACGACTTCACCTGCGAGATCTTCCGGCAGGCAGGCTATCCCACCAAGGTACTGCCGGTGACCACGGCGGAATACGGTCTGAGTAAGGCCGCCCGTCCCTTTAACAGCCGTCTGGATAAATCCAAGCTGGTGAAAAACGGCTTTACGCCCCTGCCCACCTGGCAGGACGCCCTTACCCGTTACCTTAAAGAAATAGAATTTTAATGGCGCATCCCCGTAAACGAGGTTTATTATGACTTTTAATTCTGTGATTTTCCTCTTTTTCTTCCTGCCCGTGGTAGTGTTGGGCAGTGTTTTGCTGCAAAAAGCGCCGCTGGCACGGAAAATTTGGCTGCTGCTGTCCGGCTTTGTGTTTTACGGCTGGTGTAACACCCGTATTTTGGCGTTTTTGCTGGTATACGGACTGGCGCATTACGTGTGCGGTTGCCTGCTGCAACGCTATAAGCAACAAAAATCCACCCAAAAAGCGCTGCTGATCGTAGGAATCACTTTAAATTTGAGTTGCCTGTTTGCGGTAAAATATCTTAACTACACCATCTCTTTGGGCAATCAGCTATTTGGTACGCAAATCCCTGCGGTTACCAATCTGATCATGCCCTTGGGCATCTCCTTCTTGTGCTTTACCATGATTGCCTATCTGGTGGATGTTTATCAGGAAAAGACCCCCGCCCTGAATAGTCCTATTGACTTTTTCCTGTATTTAAGCTTCTTCCCCAAGGTCTCTCAGGGCCCCATCACCCGCCACGGAGAGATGACCCCGTTCTCTTTGACGGTCACCACTTTCAGCGACGGACTGCGGCGTTTTATTGTAGGACTTGGCAAGAAGGTGCTGATTGCCGACGTGCTGGGCGGCGCTGTGGATACGGTGTTTGCCAACCTGTCCCTTGGGATTTCCTCTGCATCCGCCTGGATGGGCATTTTATGCTACACATTACAGATTTTCTACGATTTCAGCGGTTATACGGATATGGCCATCGGCATCGGCAAAATGCTGGGTTATCCCCTGCCGGAAAACTTTGATTTTCCCTACTTATCCCGCTCCGTATCCGAATTTTGGCGCCGCTGGCACATGACCCTTGGCGCTTGGTTTAAGGAGTATATCTACTTTCCCTTGGGCGGCAGCCGGAAGGGTCTGTTGCGCACGATTCTGAACTTATCCGTGGTATGGCTGTTTACCGGTATCTGGCACGGCGCGGCCACCCATTATGTGCTGTGGGGCGCGTATTTCGGCATACTGGTAATAATAGAAAAGCTGATCGGCAAATCTACGTGGTATCAGAAGATTCCCGCCTTTGCAAAATGGGCAGCCACCTTTTTCCTTGTGATGATTGGATGGGTAATCTTCCGTGCCGGCAGTGTCTCGGAGGCCTTTGCCTACTGCAAAACCCTGTTCTCCCACGCAAACGCCGGCATCTACGGCTTTGGCTATTACTTTGACAATGCCGTATATTTGGCAGCGGGATTTGGTATCCTTCTGACCCTGCCCAGACCGAAAAAGTATCTTGCGCAGCTATCTGACAGACCAGCTGTTTTATTTATTAAAAGCGTATGGCTGTTGGGAATCCTTCTGATTTCAGTATTCTTTATGCTCAACAGTACCTACAATTCCTTTATCTACTTCCAGTTCTGATGGGGTAATTCTATGAAAAAAGCCATCAATATTTTCTTTCTTGTTGCCTGTTGCGCGATGCTCTTGATCCCGGTTTTATGCTTTAACTGGGCGCCTGATCAGATTTCCATTGCGGAAAACCGCCCATTGGCAGAGCTTGGCTCGCCGAAGAACGGGCTTTCCGTCTTTATGTCTGACATAAACGCCTATGTTAACGACCGGATCGGCTTCCGAGAGCAGGCTGTGCAGCTGTACCGCACTGTGGGAAACAAGCATTTAGGCTTCCACCACGACAAGGTGCTGGTGGGTGAGGAAGGCTGGCTGTACTTTATTGATGAGCTGCCCGACTTTACCGGTACCAATCTTACTCCTGAAACGGTGGATCGATACGTAGCCATTTTGCAGAAGATCAACAACTGGTGCGCCCAGCGGGATATTCAATTTGTATTCGCCGTAGGCCCTAATAAATCCACCATCTATCCCCAATATATGCCCGCATATATTGAGCAGGCAGATGTAACCCTGCTGGACGCCCTTTTGGAAAAGTGCCGGCAGAAGGGGCTTCCTGTAATCTGTCCCAAAGCAGAATTGATTGCTAACCGGGAGCAGACAGAGCTGTATCAGCGGCTGGATACCCACTGGAACGAGTTCGGTTCCCGCTATATGCTGAACGCCCTCACCGAACACTTGGCGCTGCCCACCCACCAAATCCCCATCTCCCCGTGGTACCGGGATATCGGTGATCTTCTGGATATGCTGGCCATTGACAGCATCGGCGTCCAGTCCCTTATGGGCGCAGTGCCGTTAGCAGAGAATTCCCGCATTGAAAACATTCCCGACACAAAGCATTTGGTAATCCATAGCGAAAACACCACAGATTTCATCTGCTATCGGGATTCCTTCACTGAGGGATTGGACGAATACTATACCTACTATTTTAACGGCCCGCTTTACTGGCAGTTTGATATTGACTTTGAACTGGTAGAACAAAAGCAGCCGAAATATCTGATTCTCTCCTGCGTGGAGCGCTATATGGTAGACGCCATGGAAGAAAATGCAGAAATTTTGAATCACTAAAAAGGATGTGACCGTTTTGGGACAAATTACAGTTGAGAAAAACGTAGGCGGCATTGAAGGCCTGTGCGTTATCACCCCCGCCGTCCACGGAGACAATCGCGGCTATTTCATGGAAACTTACAGCCAGCGGGATATGGCAGAAGCCGGACTGGACATTCCCTTTGTCCAGGACAATCAGAGCATGTCCGTCAAGGGCGTCCTGCGAGGACTGCATTTCCAGAAAAACTTCCCCCAGACCAAGCTGGTCCGCGCCATCAAGGGCAGCGTGTTTGACGTGGCCGTTGACCTGCGGGCAGGATCGAAAACCTACGGCAAGTGGTACGGTGTGGAGCTGACCGAAGAAAACAAAAAACAATTTTTGATCCCCAAGGGCTTTGCTCACGGTTTTTTGGTGCTGACCGACACCGCCGAATTCTGCTACAAGTGCGATGATTTCTATCACGCTAACGATGAGGGCGGTCTTGCCTGGAACGACCCTGCCATCGGCATCACCTGGCCGGAATTGGTAGGTGATTACAAGGGCTGCGCTTCTGCCAAGGGTTATACCCTCTCCGACGGCACCCCCCTGAAACTCAGCGAAAAGGACCAAAAATGGCTGGGTCTTGGGGAGACTTTCAAATTCTAAGGAGTGGCTATGTCAGACAGTAAGGCTTTGCGTTCCGGCATCGGATATACCATTGGCAACGTTCTGATCAAAGGCATCAATTTTCTCACGCTGCCCATTTTCAGTCGGATTCTTTCCCAAGAGGAGTTCGGTGTCTATAACGTTTTTGTTTCCTATGATTCCATTTTGTTTGTGATCATCGGCTTAGCCCTTCACGCCAGTATCCAAAGCGCAAATCTGGAATTCCGGGGACAGATCAATCGGTACACCTCCTCCATTTCCCTCATCTACATTGGAAACGCCGTGGTGTTTCTGGGCATTGTGGCGCTGTTTTACAGGCAGTTGTCCAGCCTTTTGGATCTGCCGCCGGCCGCAGTTGTGCTGCTGGTTCTGGGCAGCTTTTCCAGCTCCCTGATTACGTTGTATAACACCCGGGTAAGTCTGGATTATGCCTATAAGAAATATTTGCTGGTCTCTGCTTGCAGCTCTGTTTCCAACGTAGGCGTTTCTCTGCTGCTGATCCTTACCGCATTCCGGGACCAGCGGGCGCTGGGTCGCATGATTGGCGCGGTGATCCCCCTGTTTGTCATTGCTGTAATCATACTGATCTCCTTCTTCCGGAAGGAAAGGCCCCGTCCCAACCGGGAATATTGGCGGTTTGGCATCAAGTACAGTCTGCCCATTATCCCTCACGGCATCTCTCAGGTGCTGCTGGCCCAGTTCGGCCGAATCATGATCCGCAATATGGAGGGCGACGGACCTGCGGGCATTTACTCTCTGGCAGGAAATATCAAGCTTATCCTCACCATTATTACCGACTCCATTGCCACCGCATGGACCACGTGGTTTTATACCCACATGGACGCAGGTGACCGGAAGGGTATCCAAAAACGAGCTGTCCAGTTAATGGGCTTGTTCTTTATTTTGACCGTTGGCTTGATGGCGCTGTCTCCGGAGCTGGTCTTTATTCTGGGCGGAAAGGAATACGATCTGGCAAAATTTGTGGCTATACCCATGGTAATGGACGCGTTTATCCTGTTTTTGTATAACCTTATCGTTCCGTCTGAGTATTATTCCAAGAAAACCACCTTTATTATGGTAGGCACTATGATCGCGGCGGTCATTAATATTGCGCTGAATTATGTATTTATCCGGCGCTTCGGATTCCTCGCCGTGGGCTACACCACCTTATTTGCCTATGTTTGCTATCTGGCGCTGCATATTATCATCTCCCGCAGACTGGTAAAATTCTTTGTGCTGCCGCTGAAATGGATCGCCGGTGTCTGTATCGCCGTTGCCGGTCTTGCAGCATGGAATCTGTGGCTGATCGATCATCTGTTCCTGCGGTGGGGTATGTGCGCCGCAGTCGTCATTCCCGTAGCCCTTGTGCTTCTGCGGAAAATGTTGCAGGAAAAGCGGGAAAACCACGAATAAAAAGGAATGATCATTATGAAAGAACTATCTTTGCGTGAAATCCAGCTTGTAGAGTTTGAAGTGCTGAAAAAACTGGCAGAGCTTTGCGACAAGCTGAACCTGCGATACTATTTGTTTTACGGCACCCTTTTGGGCGCTGTGCGACATCAGGGCTTTATTCCGTGGGATGACGATGTGGATGTTGCCATGCCACGACCTGACTATGAAATCCTGCTGGACTACTGCGCCAAGCACGCAGAGGAGCTTGCGCCCTACCGGCTTATGAACTGCCGGACTGACAAGCAGTATATCTACCCCATAGCCAGACTGTGTGATACCCGCTATCAGGTGGATTACGAAGGTGTTGTGGAGTACGGGTTGGGTCTGTTTGTGGACATCTATCCCCTTGACGGCTGCGGAAATACCCCCGAAGAAGCAGTGGCGGTACACAAAATGACCCACAAAGCCCAAGCCCTTACCTCTCTGGCGGGACTTGACAAGTTTAAGCCCAGTCTCAGCGGCGGACTACTGCGGTCTTTGGCAAAATTTGCAGGCTACTGCTACGTGAAACTCCGTGGCGCCCAGCATTTTGCCGTGATGGCAGACAAAAAGGCTATGTCCGTGGATTACGAGACCAGCAAATATATCTCCTGCACCGTTTGGTTTGATATGTACCAGTGGTGCGAAAAGGACCTGTTCGACCCGGCAGAAACATTGATTTTCGAAGGACACGCCTTCCCCGTCCCTGCGGGAGCAGATCGGCTCATGCAGGAGTGGTACGGCGATTATATGCAGCTGCCTCCTCAGGAGGAGCAAGTGGGACATCACTATTACAAAGCATATCTAAAAGACGAATTTGCCCAATAAGGGGTATAAGGAGTAAGTTTTATGAACAAAAGAGAATTTGATATTCTGCTTGTGTTGACGCAAAACGAATGCGCCATGACCCAACGTGAAATTGCTGACAAGACCAAGCTGTCCTTAGGTACCGTAAACAAGGCCGTAAAAGGACTGGCCGAAAAAGGTTATATTGCCGATGGCCGTATTACGCAACTGGGTTTGGATGCCTTGGAGCCCTACCGGGTGAAGCGGGCGATCTTCTTGGCTGCCGGATTCGGCTCCCGGATGGTGCCCATCACCTTTAACACCCCCAAGCCCCTCGTGCGGGTCAACGGCGTGCGCATGATCGACACCCTGCTGGATGCCGTTGTGGCTGCGGAAATCCCGGAGATCATCATCGTCCGGGGTTACCTGGGAGAGCAGTTTGACCAGCTTCTTTATAAATATCCCCAGATCAAATTTGTGGAAAACCCCATCTACAACGAGGCTAACAATATCTCCTCTGCTATGTGTGTCCGGTATCTGCTGCAAAATGCCTACGTGCTGGAAGCAGACCTGGTGCTGAGCAACCCCACGCTGATCCGAAAATATGAGTATTCCTCCAACTTCTTGGGTGTCCCCGTGGAGGTCACCGATGACTGGTGTGTCCTGACGGACAGCAACGGAATTATTATTGATGAGGTTGTGGGTGGCCGCAACTGCCACCAGATGGTGGGCATTTCCTATTGGGATGCAGAAGCAGGCGCTATGCTTGCCAACGACCTGAATGATGTCTACACCAGTCCCGGCGGCAAGGAGCGCTACTGGGAGCAAACCGCTTTCGTCTACAAAAAAGAACATTACGCGGTTGCTGTGCGGGAGTGCGCCTTTGACGATATCGTGGAAATTGATTCCTTTAATGAATTGAAGCGCATCGACCCCCTGTATGCCAAGTAATTGCCTTTCATTTTTGATCGTTTGTCCCTTTTGCGTGAACAGCTTTCCCTGTATAATCCCGTTTTGTTTTTAATGTTTGTTCAATATTTCTCAATTTTCGTTGTATGTTGAACGTTTTTCTTGACAATTACCCGTTTTGCCTGTAAAATGCTTTTTGTAATCCAAACGCAAACGGAGGAACAACTATGAAAAACACATTCAAACTCCTTTCCATACTTCTTGCAATGACCGTACTGCTCAGCCTCTGTCTGTCTGGCTGCGGCAGCAACAAGCCCGATGTGCTGATCTACACCAGCTCCGAAGATTTCAAAATCGAAAGCATGAGCGCAGCGCTGAAAGAAAAATTCCCCGACTACGATATTGCTGTGGAATATGTATCCACCGGTGAACACGCCGCCAGACTTCTGGCCGAGGGCTCTTCTTCCGAGTGCGATATTACCCACGATTTAGACTATGGTTATCTGGCAAAACTGGATGCCGCAGGCGTTCTGGCAGATCTGTCCGACTATGATAAAAGCATCTACATGGACGACACTTGCATGAGCGAAAATTATATCATCGAGCTGCGCAACAGCGGCGCTGTCATTGTTAACACCAAGGCCCTGAACCAAAAGGGTTTGGCCGCTCCTACCTGCTATGAGGATCTGCTGAAACCCGAATACAAGGGTCTGATCTCCATGCCCAACCCCAAGGCCTCCGGCACAGGCTTTATGTTCTTGAAAAGTCTGGTCAATGCATGGGGTGAAGAAAAGGCATACGAATACTTTGACAAGCTTACCGGAAATATACAGTCCTACACCTCTTCCGGTTCCGGTCCTGTTCAAAAGCTGATTCAGGGCGAGGTTGTCATCGGTCTGGGTATGACCGCCCAAGCTGTCACGGAGATTAACAACGGTGCCTCTTTGGAGATTCTGTTTTTTGAGGAAGGTGCCCCTTATACCCTGTACGGTCAGTCTATGATCAAGGGCAAGGAGACCGACCCCAAAGTGAAGGAAGTATTTGACTACCTGGTCAATGAATACAACCATATTAACAACGAAAAATTCTTTCCTGAGCAGATCTACAAAGGTAAGACCTATGCCGTGAAGAACTATCCCACCGATATCCCTTATGCCGATATGAAAAACAACACCATTGCAGAAAAAGAGCGGCTGTTGGAAAAGTGGGCGCACTAAACAAAACAGAAAGGACACCCTAGGGTGTCCTTTTCTAAGATAGAGAGGTATGACGTTATGAACGAAAACATCAAATTAAAAGTAGAAGACCTTGCCATGGTCTACGGGGATAAGTGCGCCCTGGACCATGTGAATTTTCACGTAAACGACGGCGAGTTTTTGTCCATTCTGGGTCCCTCCGGTTGTGGCAAAACCACTATTTTGCGGATTTTGATCGGTCTGCTCACACCCACCTCCGGCACTGTGTTTAAGGACGGTTTGGATATTACCCACACCATCTCCTCTGCCCGGGGTATGGGTATCGTATTCCAAAACTACGCCCTGTTTGAGAATATGACTGTGCTGGGTAATGTAGAATACGCGCTGAAAATCCGCAAGGAAAACCGCAGCAAAGCTGCCCGCGCTGAAATTCGCAAGCAAGCAATGGAAATGATCACCCGTTTAGGTCTGAAAGAGCATATGCACAAAAAACCTGCCGAGCTCTCCGGCGGTCAGCAGCAGCGTGTTGCCATTGCCAGAACGCTGATTATGAAGCCGGATATAATCCTGTTTGATGAGCCTATGAGCGCTCTTGACGTAGCCACCCGTCTTTCCCTGCGGAAAGAAATCAAACAAATTCAAGGGGAATTCGGCACCACCATGATTTACATTACCCACGATCAAGAGGAGGCTTTTGCCATGTCCGACCGGATTATGGTAATGAAAGAGGCCCGCATCGTGCAGATCGACACTCCGGAAGCGATCATCCGCAACCCGGCAGACGATTATGTGAAAGATTTTGTGCTCAATAACCTGCAAATGAAGATCGATTCTCTGTTCAAATATGTAAATGTTTGATAGGAGGCGGGAATACTATGAAAAACGCACTGATTTTCACCCTGCGGAAGAAAAAAGCCGATATTATGCGGCTGGCCCTTGCCTGTGTCTTTATTGGACTGGTGTTTATCCCGCTGATCAAAATGTTCACCCACGTGAACGCCGACAGCATTCGCAAGGTGATCACCGCCCCTACATTTCTGAGCGCGGTAACCAATTCTCTGGTCTCCACCGCCATTTCCACCGCCATCACACTGGCCCTTGCCTACGCCCTTGCCATTTGCGTGGAGCGTACCAACATTAAATTTAAGAGTATTTTTGGGATTCTGTTTGTCCTGCCTATGCTGATCCCCTCCATTTCCAACGGCATGGGACTGATCCTGCTGTTCGGTAACAACGGTTTGCTGACCAAGCTGCTGGGTCTGAACGGCAGTATCTATGGCCTGCCCGGCATCGTCGTTGGCTCAGTGCTATACGCCTTTCCTGTGGCATTTCTGATGCTCTCGGATATTATGCGCTACGAGGACAGCTCCCCCTACGAAGCAGCGCGGGTATTGGGATTGAGCAAATTCCGTCAATTTACCGCCATCACCTTTCCCTATCTGAGAAAGCCCCTGATTTCCGTTGTGTTTGCCGTGTTCACCCTGATTATTACCGACTACGGTGTGCCTTTGATGGTAGGCGGCAAATACACCACCATTCCTGTGGTGATGTACCAAGAAGTCATCGGTCAGTTGGACTTCGGCAAAGGCGCGGTATACGGATGCCTGCTGCTGATTCCCGCGGTAGCCGCATTTATTATTGACCTTGTGAACAAGGACAAGGGCAATTCTGCCTTTGTCGCCAAGCCTATTGCGCCGGAAAATGGCTGGCTGAGAAAACTTTTCAGCTACATTTTGTGCGTACTGGTAAGTCTGTTCGTCCTGCTGCCCATCGTTTCCTTTGTTCTGCTTGCCTTTGCCAAAAACTATCCCATTGATCTGACCCTGACAGGGGATAACCTCCGGAAAGCCCTGCAACTGAAAGCAGACCGATATCTGCTCAACTCTCTTATGATGTCCCTACTGGTGGCTGGCGCAGGCACTGCCATTTCCTTTATGACCGCCTATATGACCGCCCGCATGCACAGCAGAGCATCCCGGTTCCTGCACTTGTCCTCCATCACCTCTGCCGCGATTCCCGGTATGGTTTTGGGCCTTTCCTATGTGCTGACCTTTAAAGGCAGTCCGATCTACGGGACGCTGGCTATTTTGGTAATGGCCAACACGATCCACTTTATCGCCTCGCCCTATCTGATGATCTACAACAGTCTGTCCAAGCTCAACAGCAATCTGGAAGGCGTAGGTCACACACTGGATATCAGCCGTGGAAAGATGATTCGGGATATCTTTATCCCCCAGTGTAAGAATACCCTTATGGAGATGTTCTCCTACTTCTTTGTGAACTGCATGATGACCATTTCCGCGGTTTCTTTCCTGTCCACCACCGCCAACAAACCGGTTTCCCTGATGATCAACCAGTTTGAGGCGCAGATGCAGTTGGAATGCGCCGCCGTTGTTTCGCTGGCAATTCTTTGCGTCAACCTTGTAGTAAAGGGTGCGTTCCGTTTTCTGAACACTGACAAAAGAAAAAAACATATCGCAAAAGAAGCTCACTAAAAAAGCGGAGGTTCGGTGCACACCGAACCTCCGCTTTTTTTATCCTTTTCCTGCCAAATCAAAGTCCGGCAGCTGCAAAAATACCACAGGATCAAATGCTTCTCATAATTTTGCAACTTTCAGCCATACTGAATATGGGGGTATGGCTATGAAACACTTGATTTTTGGAATTATTTTGGTATTTTTTCTGGGCGGCTGCGGACAAAAGGCTGATACGCCCGTTTATCGGGTGGTCACCGGCGTGCAGGTACAATACAATCGACAGGACGATACCATCTACCGCACCTACACAACGCCATCCAGCATGCAGTCCATTCTGACCTATCTGCGGATCTTGAAGCCATTCGGGCCGGTGGATCCGGTAGGAGATTCGGACAGCACCTGCCGGATCGTTTTGCAGTATTCCCAAGGACCGGACAGTGTGTATTTGCAGCAGGGGCAGGACTATTTGCAGTGCAACGACGGGGAATGGGAGCGCATTGATACCGGACGGGCGAGCCTTTTGTATCCATTGTTGTTACTATTGCCGTCGGATAGTTAATATCATATCCACTTTTCCGGGAGATTGCCACGCCTGCTGACGCAGGCTCGCAATGACAATGAAAAAGGTGGACACTTTGTAAATTATCCGAACAAGTAAAAAAGACGTGCCTTTCGACACGTCTTTTGCAGTTTATGCTTTTTTATCGCAATCAAATGCCTGCTTGCAGCCGGCGCAACCTTCCCGGGTCTTCATTTGCAGCTCCTGGGTCTTGGTGGACACGGTGGTGCAGGGGGCAACAGACTTGGTAATAAAGGCGTTGGCGCCGATCACCGAATCTCTGCCGATGACCGTCTCGCCGCCCAGCACGGAAGTACCGGCGTAAATGGTCACATTGTCCTCAATGGTGGGATGCCGCCGCTTGCCCCGCAAGCTCTGACCGCCCCGGGTGGACAACGCGCCCAAGGTCACGCCCTGATAAATCTTCACATTGTCACCGATCACCGTGGTTTCGCCCACCACAATGCCGGTGCCGTGGTCAATGAAGAAATATTTACCGATGGTGGCGCCGGGGTGGATATCAATGCCGGTGATGCTGTGGGCATGCTCTGTCATGATTCGGGGGAGCATAGGCACACCCAAGGTGTACAGCACGTGGGCAAGGCGGTACACGGTAATGGCAAACAGACCGGGGTAGGCGAAAATGATTTCCGCCATACCGGTGGCGGCAGGGTCACCATCGTAGGATGCCTGCAAATCCGTCTGCACCATGGCCCGGACCTGGGGGATCTGCCGGAAAAATTCCAGGCACACCTCCTGGGCATGGGTCTGGGCAGATTCCTCCGATTCTCCACCGCTCTGATACACCAGCGCCACCTGCTGGGTCATGTTGAACATCACGTCCTCAATGAGCATGGACAGGTTGTGCTTGGCGTTGTACATGCGGTAATTTTTATCCCGGAAATAGCCGGGAAATACGATCCTGCGGAGCTTTTCGATGATATCAATGATCACATCCCGATCCGGGGTGCGGAAAAATTCCACCCGGTCAATGTCCCGTCCGGCGGTGTAATCCTGCAAAATGCTGTCGGTCACCGCTTCAATTTTGGCTTCAAAGGTAGTCATGGCATCGCCTCCATGGTTTTTTACTTTTTATATCATAGGTTCTCACCGATGTCAATGTTCCTATTGACAGGAAAACTTTTTGGAGGGTATAATTTAAGAAAGATTATCAGGAGGATCGGAATATGGCTGTTTACACATCTGCCGCCCAGCTCATCGGCAACACGCCCCTTTTGGAGCTGAATGCTATCCGAAAAGCAAAAAATCTGCCGGCGCGGGTGCTGGCAAAACTGGAATATCTGAATCCCGCCGGTTCGGCAAAGGACCGGGTCGCCCTTTCCATGATTGAAGACGCGGAGGCCCGGGGGATCTTAAAGGAAGGCTCTGTGATCATCGAACCCACCTCCGGCAATACCGGAATCGGTCTTGCCTGTGTTGCCGCCGCCCGCGGGTATCGGACGGTGATCGTCATGCCTGACTCCATGAGCGTGGAGCGCCAGACCTTAATGAGGGCATACGGGGCAGAGGTGGTGCTGACACCGGGGGCGCTGGGAATGCGGGGCGCAATTGAAAAAGCAGAAGCTATGGCCCGGGAGATTCCGAACAGCTTTATCCCTGACCAATTCGGCAACCCTGCCAACAGCCACGCCCACCGCACCACAACCGGACCGGAGATCTGGCGGGATACCGAGGGAAAGGTGGATATTTTTGTTGCCGGTGTGGGCACCGGCGGCACGGTTACCGGCGTAGGGGAGTACCTGAAAAGCCAAAATCCCAACGTGCAGGTGGTTGCAGTGGAGCCTGCCGCATCACCCCTGCTCTCCGGCGGCAAAGCAGGACCTCACGGTTTGCAGGGCATCGGCGCTAATTTTGTGCCCAAGGTGCTGAACACCGCCGTCTATGACCGCATCATTCCCGTCACTGAGGAAGAAGCCTATGCCGCCGCCCGGCTTATGGGCAAAACAGAGGGCGTTCTGGTAGGTATTTCCTCCGGCGCTGCCCTCCATGCGGCATGCTTGCTGGCAGAAGAAAATCCCGGCAAGACCATCGTGGTGCTGCTGCCGGACACCGGCGACCGCTATCTGTCCACAGCTTTGTTTGCAGAATAAAACACCCCTTTACACCTTAGAAAATAACCCGCCGGGGAAATGATCCCCGGCGGGTTTTGCAACCTGTTTTTTTGTAATTACGCAGCTTCGTATGCCAGCTTATAGACCTTACCGTTTTCAATGGGGGTCTGGTCCACACCGGTGATGGCGTACTCGCCGTCCACATAGAACGCCCAGTAAGCGCCGTCCTCTTCATAGACAGCCTTCTCGCCCTCTACCTTGGCAATATACATACCGTAAGGACCTTCCGCGCCCTCGATAATACCCTCCGCTTCCAGATACTCGCCCAGATACTCCTGATTGGCGGTGACGGTAACGGATTTGGAAGAACCGTCCTTATGGACGATCTCCAAGGTGAATTCCTTGGGTCCGAAGTAAGCGCCGGGCTTGGTCAAAAAATACACGCCAACCAAAAGCGCCGCCACCACTACCAATACAATTGCTGCGATCCATGTTTTTTTGTTCATAAAAATTCCTCCTAAAAATAAAAGTACCACGGTGCGCCATGCACCGCGGCCGATTTTCCGCGACAAACGCTCCTTTTGTAAATCGCAAAAGGAAGGAGAGCCATTTCGTAGGTCTTCTGACTTATGCTTTGCAAAGGCGGTTGCTTACCTTTGCGGAACGTTTCGCCTTCCCGGTTTCCCAGTGACCGGCTTTCGCCATGAAACGAACCATCAGCAATTACAGCGGCGGTACCGTTGGGGATTTTCACCCGATTATCTTGTTCAGCTGCGGGGGTTTATCGCCCGGGCAGCCACGAAATGGTTGATTCGATTGTCGAAAATATTGTAACACAAGGGACAGGCCTTGTCAACGGAGAATCCTCTCGTAGGGGCGAGCATCACTCGTCTGTACCGCAAAAATAACCTTTTACCGACGGACGACCAATGGTCGCCCCTACAAAACTACGTCATCCTCAGCGGAACAACGCGGAGTCAAGGGATCTCACAAAAGATCGGTGGCCGGTTTGTTTCATGAGATCCCTCGACTTCGCTCGGGATGACAACAGGGGAGAAACACAAGAAGACAGGGGCGGCTTGCGCCGCCCCCGTTCTGTATGCTGATTATTCTTCTCCGGCGATCTCCGTCTCCGGCGCGGAAATCTCCTGAGCAGGCTGTACCACCACTACGGGGGGATTGTTATCAGCCGCCATCTTTCCACCCAGCGCGCCCATGATCAGGCTCTTAATGTCGATACCCATACCGGCGCTGATGCCTTCGGTGACCTGTGTGGTACCGTTGACAATGTCGGACAGGAGCTTAGCGCTGTTGCCCTCGCCGTACATGGTGATCTTATCCACCTTGCTGAGAGGTTCGGCAACGTTCTTGGCAATTTCCGGCAGGGCTGCCATGACCATCTCGATCACCGCTGCTTCGCCGTACTTCTTCATAGCCTCTGCCTTCTTGTCGATACCTTCGGCTTCTGCCAAAGCTTTCAGGCGGATGGCCTCAGCCTCTGCTTCACCCACGGCGCGGATACCTTCCGCTTCCCGCTGGCGCTCGATCATCTTGGCTTCCGCCTCTTTGGTGCGGCGGAACAGTTCTGCCTCCGCAGCCTGCTGGGCGGCATACCGCTCGGCATCTGCTTTGGCGCGGATCTCTGCGTCCAAGGTCTGCTTGGTGACTTCCACTTCTCTTGCCCGCAGCTCGGCGGTGCGTTCTGCCCGGGCAATATCGGCGTTGGCGGAGGTCACTTCGATGGATTTACGCTGTTGCTGCTCCTGAATGGAGTAGGCGGCATCGGCTTCTGCCTTTTTCACATCGGACTGCTGCTTCAACTCTGCCTGACGGATAGCCAGAGTGGTCTGCTTTTCGGCAATTTCCATTTCCGACTGCACCTTGGCATCGTTTGCTTCCTTGGCTGCCTGAGCCTGGGCGATGGCGATATCCCGATCTGCCTGTGCTTTCGCCACGGCAGCGCCCTTTTTGATCTGGGAGATGTTGTCGATACCCAAGTCCTCGATGACATTGTTCTGGTCGGAGAAGGACTGCACGTTAAAGGAGATCATTTCCAGACCCATCTTCTGCAAGTCGGGAATGGCATTCTCCTGCACCCGCTCACCAAACGCCTTACGGTCGGTGACCATCTCTTCCAGACGCATCTGACCTACGATCTCACGCATATTGCCTTCCAGGGTGTCCTGCACCCGGCGAATGATGGTTTCCTCCCGTTCATTCAGGAAGAACTTGGAGGCAAGGGCCATCATCTCTTCGCTCTGACCGATGCGGATCTTAACGGTGGCGTCCACCTTCACGTTGATATACTCGGCGTTGGGGACGAAATCCGTGGTTTTTACGTCCACCGAGAACATTTTCAAGGAAAGCTTATCCAAACGCTCCAAGAAGGGAATACGGATACCGGCTTTTCCGATGAGGATACGGGGTTTGCGGAAGCCGGAGATCATGTACGCCGTATCGGGGGGCGCTTTGACGTAACCCACCAGAATGATAAAGACGATAATAGCGACGATTGCAATTGCACCTAACAAAAGTTCCATAGTTTTCTCCTTTCAAATTTCACTGATTGGTTTACATAACTTCTAATTGCCAGTAAGGAGCTGTGCCAGTTTGGAATCCCCATCCAGAATGATGGTATTTTCCTCGCCGGTAAGACTGGTTTCCAGTGCATCCAGCGCCAGAATGAACTCGTAAAAATCCTTTTTGTCCTGACTGTCATAGGCTTCCGCAAGGCGCTTCATGTACTCCGCCTCGCCCTCGGCTTCCAGCTTCGCGGCCTCTGCCTTGGCGTTGGAAACCATGATGTTCACCTGCTTATCCACATCGTTACGGATGATGGATGCCTCATAATTGCCGTCGGCGGTGTACTTGGATGCCATCTGATTCCGCTCGGAGATCATACGGGAGTAGACTGCATTCAGGTTGCTCTCCGGCAGGTCGAACCGCTTGATCTTCACATCCAGCACATTGATGCCGTAGGTTTGCGCCTTTTCGTTGACGGTGGTGGCGATGCCGTTATAGATCTCGTTCCGCTTGCCGCCGTCTTCCATGTTAATGATATCCGCCTGCGCCAAGGTACCCATGGCGTTTTTCAGGGCGGTGTAGGTCTGGTCACCCAACCGCTGCTCCGCCACGGAGGCGCTGCCCAAAGTCTGATAGAACTTCAACGGATCGGAGATCTCCCACAGCACATAGCAGTCCACGGTCATATTCTGCTTATCCAAGGTGATGACCTCGGAAGGGGGGATATCATAGAACTGGGTGGCGCTGGAAAAATACTTCACTGTGTGGAGGAAGGGGACTTTAAAATGCAGGCCGGGCCGGTCGTTGGTTGCCACGATCTTGGAAAATTCCACCACGCAGGCATACTGATTTTCCCGGACGGTATAAAAGCTGTTGGCTGCTACGATGAGCAAAAGCACCACGATTACCCCAATGATCAAACTCTTTTTCATCCGTTGTTACCTCCTGTGGTCAGCATAGACTCCAAGGGCAGCAGCATCTGCACGCCGGAACCGGATTGGGCAGTATTGATATACAGCCGCACGCCGGGGAGCACTTGGGAAATGGTTTCATAGTACATTCTGGACTTGGTGATGCCGGGGTTCTGGGCGTATTCTTTATACATGGCGTTGAACATCGCCACCTGCTCCACCGCCGCATTGATACGGTTCTGTTTCAGATATTCCGCATTCTGGATCAACTGGTCTGCCTGGGCTTGCGCCTGGGGAAGCTGGGCATTTTGATAGGCCTTGGCATCGTTGACCACCGTCTCTGCCTGTTGCTTGGCGGTCTCCACCGCCTTGAAGGCCTCAATAACTGCTGTTGTGGGAGGCTCGGAGTCCTGGATCTTCACATCCACCAGGGTCAGACCAATGTCGTACTCCGCCAGAATCTCCGTCACCAGAGCCTTCACCTGCATCTGGATATTCTCCTTGCCATCGGTGAGGACCGCGTCCACGGTGGTAGAGCCCACCACGTTGCGCACCTGACTCTGGATCAAATTCCGCAGGATCTCCTCGGGGGAGTTGGAGGCGTAAAGATACGCCACCGGATCGGAGATCTTGTATTCCACGAAGAAGTCGATGTTGACGATGTTGTAATCGCCGGTGATCATGGCGCATTCCTCGGGATTGACCTTGTAGCCCTCGCCGTTCTCATTGGTCTCATAACCCAGCTCGAACTTCTGGTACACGTTCACATCCACCTTCTGCGCCTGCTGGATGCCAAAGGGCAGCATGAAATGGACGCCTGCGTCTGTGACATCGGTGACCTTGCCGAAGGTGGTCACCACCGCCTGCTGCTTATCATCTACGGTGTAGAAGCAGGTAGAACCCGCCACGATAATCAGCAGCGCCACCAGACCGATGATCAGTTTTTTCTTGAAAGACTTGCCCTTAAAGGGATTTTTAAATTTCTTTCCAGCAGATGGCTTCTGATTGTAAGTTCCGTTCTCTTCCATATTACATCATCCTTTCCTTGTTTTCCAATGTATGCAGCATGTTTTCCGCCTCTCGCATCATGCGGGCGGCAAGCCACGCCGTAAGCATGATCCGCAGGACCTCCTTGACCCGATCTTTGGCGCCGGGGATCGGTTCTTGGTAGGTTTTCAACGCCTCGTCCAGGACCGCTTCCCGGTTTTCCTCCCGATAAAGTTCCTTGGAGCGCGCCGCCAGTCGGACGAACATAAAGTAAAGGGTGGTATCGTCGATGGTATCATCGCTCTCATCATCCAGTTGTCCGTTCACATAGCCCAGCAGGGCGCAGATCCTATCCAAAGACAGGACACCTTTTAACATGTTGATGTTCATAATGCGGCACAACTGCCGAAGGGAATACCGCTTGTTCTGAGGATTTGTCAGAAAACCACGCTTGACCCAGTTTTGGATCGTATAGCTTTCCAAACCGGTGATGGCGGAAACCTGACTGAGCACCATGCCCCCGGGGAGAAACATGGCGCGGAACTGCTCCTCAATGTGCGCCGCATCCTCTCTGGGACAGGTCAGCACGGTGCCGGGAATGTTCCAGCTCATTACTATCACACCTTTCTGCATCATGGTAACTTGATACTATCACATGGTCACGTGATTGTCAATAGGGATTTTATGATTTTTTTGAAAAATTTTATACTTGCTTCTCTCCGGGAGCGGTGGCGCGGCGAAAGCCGTGACGGAGAGGGTCCTCTCAATCTGCGGCAACAGAAATGCTTAATGGAAGGTTTTTTCAAAAAAATATTTCCCCTTTCCTCTTTACGAACCCAAAAAATTGGTGTACAATGTAGAGTACGAAAATAGTATTGTAGGAGGTGTTGCCATGGGCTGTCTGAAATGCGGAAAAGATACCAAGGGCGAACAGGTTTTCTGCCCCCGGTGCATGGCTGCCGCGGAAGAATATCCGGTGAAGCCGGACGTTTATATCCAGCTCCCCAACCGCCCCCAGCAAAACCCTCCTAAGAAAGCCACCAAAAAACGGCGCGTCCCCTCTGTGGAAGAGCAGGTGACTCATCTGCGCGCCCGGCAGCGGCGGCTGACTGCCGCCATTGTGGCGCTGTTGCTCCTGCTTTGCGCCGCCGGCGCGCTGGTGATCCACGATGTCTTCTCCCCGGAGGATGCAGGCTGGCTTCCCAGTTACACCGACCACGAACCCTCTGCATGATTGTTTCACGTGAAACAATCTGCGGACAGTCTGTTTCACGTGAAACATTTACAAAAGGAGAACCTATGGCTAAGATCATTGCCGTTGTAAACCAAAAGGGCGGCGTGGGTAAGACCACCACCGCCGTCAACCTCACCGCAGCTCTGTCCGATCTGGGCAGACGGGTTTTGCTGTGCGACTTTGACCCGCAGGCCAACGCCACCTCCGGACTGGGCGTGGAGAAACGAAAACTCCGCAACAGTGTTTATGATGTGGTGGTAAACGACATTCCCGTAAAAGACGTTATTGTCACCACAAAGTTTGGTGACGTGCTGCCCTCCACCGCCGACCTTGCCGGCGCTGCTGTGGAGCTCATCGACATGGAACAGCCCAGCATGCGGCTGAAAAAGGCATTGCAGCCGGTGCAAGAAGATTATGATATGATCTTCATTGACTGCCCGCCCTCCTTGGAAATGCTGACGCTGAATGCATTGGCGGCAGCAGACGGAATCTTGGTACCGGTGCAGTGCGAATATTACGCCTTGGAGGGTCTGACAGACCTGATGAACACCCTCCGCATCGTCAAGAAGCGGATCAATCCCAATTTGGAGATCTTCGGCGTTGCTTTGACCATGTTTGACGGCAGAACCAATTTCTCCACCCAAGTGGCGCAGGAGGTACGGAAACACTTCCCGGGTAAGGTGTTCGCCACGGTGATTCCCCGGAACGTGCGCCTTGCCGAGGCGCCCAGCCACGGTCTGCCGGTAACAGTCTATGACCGGCTCAGCCGGGGCGCTGCCGCCTACAAGGCAATGGCAGAAGAAATCCACAAAAAGCTCTGAGAGAGGAGAGAATGCTATGGCAAAAGGCTTGGGCAAGGGTCTGGGCGCCCTGATGGGTGATTTCGCAGAGGAATCCTCCCAAAAAAGCCCCTACCAAATGCTGCCACTGCACAAGGTTGAGCCAAATCCCAACCAACCCCGTCGGGATTTTGACCCGGAGGAGCTGCAAGCGCTGGCAGATTCCATCGCCACCCACGGCATCGTACAGCCACTGACCGTAAGAGAAACCGCCTCCGGCTACTATCAGATCATTGCCGGTGAACGCCGTTGGCGCGCCGCCAGAATAGCAGAACTCAGGGAAGTTCCCGCTGTGATCATCGAGGCAGACGATAAAAAGGTCATGGAACTGGCGCTGATCGAAAATTTACAGCGGCAGGACTTGAATCCCGTGGAAGAAGCCATGGGCTACCGGACGCTCATGGAAGAATACGGCCTGACCCAGGAAGAAACCGCCGCAAGAGTGGGAAAATCCCGGCCTAACGTAGCCAATATGCTGCGGCTGCTGTCCCTTTGTCCCGCGGTGCTGGACATGGTGCGGGAGGGAACACTCTCCGCCGGTCATGGCAGAGCCATTGTGCCTCTGGCAACGGAAAAGCTGCAAAAAGAAGCCGCCCAAAAGATCGCCGCCTTGGGACTGTCCGTACGGCAGGCGGAACTGATGTGCAAGAACCTGCAAAAAGAACCTGCCCCCGAAAAACCTGTGACCTTGCAGGTCAATTACCTGTCCGAATGTGAAAAAAGCCTGTCCAAGCATTTGGGCCGGGGTGTCAGGATCGTAGACGGCAAGCGAAAAGGTCGCTTCGAGCTGGAATACTATGGTCCGGAGGACCTGCAAGCCCTGCTGGACACTCTATTAAATATAAAGAAGTGAGGGAAAACGCATGGAAAAGAAATTATACAAAGACGAGAAAAACAAGAAGCTATGCGGCGTTTGCGCAGGAATTGCCAAGTATTTTTCCCTTGATCCCACCATTATTCGGCTGGCTTTGGTGGCGTTCTGCCTACTGGTCGGCAGTGGCATTCTTGCCTACATCATCTGCGCCCTGGTCATTCCCGACGAGCCCACCGACATTATTGACGCATAAAAGGAGAATCCCATGGAAAAAGAACTGTACCGCGCACGGAAAGGCCGTGTTTTGTTTGGGGTCTGCGCCGGCATGGCAGAGTATATGAATCTGACCCCCACCGCTGTCCGTTTAATATTTGTCGCCATGGCGCTGTTTTTCGGCGGCGGCATACTGGTATACATCGCATCGATCTTTATGTTCCCCAAAAAGCCCCTGGAACTGGAAGCCAAAGAAGAACCTACGGATACTACTGAATAAGAGGAGAGCCACGAAACCATGTTAGACATCAAGAAGATCAAAGAAAATCCCGATGCCGTGAAGGCAGGACTGAAAGCTAAGGAAGTGGACTGCGACGCCATCGTAGACAAGATTTTGGCGCTGGACACCCAGATCCGCGCCTTGAAGACCACCACCGAGTCCCAAACCGCCCAGAAAAACAAGCTGAGCAAGGAAAACGGCAAGCTGTTTGGCCAGAAGAAGGCAGCAGAGAAAAAGGGCGAGGACATTTCCGCCATCGAAGCCCAGATCGCCGCTAACTCCGCCGAGAGTGTTGCTCTGGACAAGGCCATCGAAAACGAAGCCGCAGAGCTGAAAACCTTATCTGAGGAGTTCCGGGTGGCAATGCTGAGCCTGCCCAACCTGCCGGATCCCGATCTGGTTCCCGGTGGCAAGGAAGCCAACGAGCCCCTGCGTTACGTGGGCAACAAACCGGAATTTGACTTTGAACCCAAGCACCACGTGGATCTGTGCACCGATCTGGGTCTCATCGACTACGAGCGGGGCGTAAAGCTGGCGGGCGCCGGCAACTGGATGTACACCGGCATGGGCGCACGGCTGGAATGGGCGCTGCTGAACTACTTCATCGACACCCACACCGCCGACGGCTACGATTTCATCCTGCCACCCCATATGTTGGAGTACATGTGCGGTGAGACCGCCGGTCAGTTCCCCAAGTTTGCCGACGAGGTCTACAAGATCGCCAACCCCACCGACGACCGGATCCACTACATGCTGCCCACCGCCGAGGCTGCCCTGGCATCCTTGTACCGGGACGAGATCCTCTCCGAAAGCGATCTGCCCAAGAAGCTCTTTGCCTACACCCCCTGCTTCCGCCGGGAGGCCGGTTCTCACCGGGCAGACGAGCGAGGCATGGTCCGCGGCCACCAGTTCAACAAAGTGGAAATGTTCCAGTTCTGCAAGCCAGAGGATTCCGATGCCGCCTTCGACGAACTGGTCACCAAGGCAGAAAAGCTGGTGGAAGGTCTGGGCTTCCACTTCCGTACTGTGAAACTGGCAGCAGGTGACTGCTCCGCATCCATGGCAAGAACCTACGACATCGAAATTCTGATCCCCTCCATGGACGGCTATAAGGAAGTTTCTTCCGTGTCCAACGCCCGGGATTATCAGGCCCGCCGGGGCAACATCCGCTTCCGCCGGGAAGCCACCGGCAAGCCGGAGTTCCTGCACACCCTCAACGGCTCTGGTCTGGCAACGTCCCGTATTTTCCCCGCTTTGGTAGAACAGAATCAGCGCGCGGACGGCTCCATCGTGGTGCCGGAGGTGCTGCGGAAGTATCTGGGTGGCTTGGAAGTCATCGAAAAGAAGTAATTATGTAAACCCCGTAGGGGACGGGTTTCCCGTCCCGCGGGAGGCGAAACGCCTCCCCTACAAACAGTAAAAATGGATTATGTAAACCACCAAGGAGGAAAAAGAAATGAAAAAGATCAAAACCCCTGCATGGGTAGAAGAGTTTAAAACCTTTGCCATCAAAGGCAACGCCATGGCGCTGGCTGTTGGTACCATCATTGGCGGTGCTTTCTCCACCATCACCAAGAGCCTGACCAACGACCTGATCATGCCCATTGTGAACATTTTCATGGGCGGCACCGACTTTTCCGATGCCAAGATCCGCCTGCCCCGTATGCCTTGGGTAGACCCCACCTTTGAAACGGTGGTCAATGCCGACGGACAGGAAGTGGTAAAAGAAGTCTCCAACTATCTGACCTACGGCAATTTCATCTCCGCCATCATCAACTTCGCCATCTTGGCCTTTGTGGTTTTCTGGATCGTGAAGATCGTCAACAAGATCGCCGATCTGGGTAAGAAAAAAGAGGAAGAAGCAGCCGCAGCCGAACCCCCCGCACCCCCTGCGCCCTCTGCCGAGGAAGTGCTGCTCACCGAGATCCGTGACCTGTTAAAGGAAAAGAAATGAGAAAATATTTGGTGGTCTGCCTGTTGATTCTGGCGTGCCTGCTCACCGGCTGTACCGATCCGCTGGGCAAATCGGTCACCCACAGTGACATGACCTTGACCCTGCCGGGGGATTTTGTGGATCTTTCCGGGGAAGACTATGCCCAGGACGCAGATTTTATGTACGGCAGAAAAACCCTGGTGCTCATGGGTCTTTCGGAGAAAAAATCCGATCTGACGGCAATGTCTCTGAAAGAGTATACTGCCAATGTACTCAGTGGCAACCAGATCACCGCTGCCCCGGAGGTCTGCGGTGACGGTTTTCTCTTCACCTACGAAACCCCCGTGGCAAACACCCCCTACACCTACACCGTCGCAACCTTTGAAAGCGAAAGCCGGTTCTGGATCTTCCAGTTTTACTGCCCCAGCGCCAATTTGGAAGAGAATCAGCCGGAGATCCGGATCATTCTGGAAAGCATCCGGAAAAGTCAATAAATGATTTCAAAAGAAGAAAGGACGCCACAATGTTTAAGATCGTACGAAAAAAAGAGCTCAATCCCAGCGTTACGCTGATGGATATTGAAGCCCCCTTCATTGCCAAGAAAGCAAAAGCAGGTCAGTTCATCATTTTCCGCATCGACGAAAAGGGCGAGCGTGTCCCCCTGACCATCGCCGGTTACGACCGGGAAAAGGGCACTGTCACCATCATCTTCCAGAAGGTCGGCTTTGCCACCAAGGCATTGGGTCAGCTGAACGAGGGCGACTTTATCCAGGATTTTGTTGGTCCTCTGGGCAAACCCACCCCCGTGGAAGGCAAGAAGAAGGTCTGTGTGGTTGGCGGCGGCGTTGGCTGCGCCATTGCGCTGCCCTCTGCCAAGGCATTTAAGGAAGCAGGCGCGGAAGTTACTGTTATCGTTGGTTTCCGCAGCAAGGATATCGTCATTTTGGAGGACGAATTTAAGGCCTGCGCCGACCATATGTACCTGATGACCGACGACGGCAGCTACGGCGAGCAGGGTTTTGTCACCGTGAAGCTGCAACAGCTGCTGGAAGCAGGCGAGGCCTTTGATGAAGTCCTCGCCATCGGCCCTGTGCCCATGATGAAGTTCGTCTGCAAAACCACCGAGCCCTTCGGCACCCACACCTCTGTGTCCCTGAACCCCATCATGGTGGACGGCACCGGTATGTGCGGCGGCTGCCGTGTCACCGTTGGCGGCGAGACCAAATTCGCCTGCGTGGACGGCCCCGAATTCGACGGTCACAAGGTGGACTTTGCCGAGCTCATGAGCCGCAACAGCCTCTACCGGGGCAGAGAAGCGGAAGTTACTGAAAAACACGCCTGCCGCATTGAAAAAATGGGCAAGGATCTGATCAAGTAAGGAGGAAATGCGACATGGCAACCATGACTTTAACCAAAACCCCCATGCCTGAGCAGGACCCCAAGGTTCGCGCCCGGAATTTTAAGGAAGTGGCCCTGGGCTACACCGCCGAAATGGCCATTGAAGAGGCCGGTCGGTGCTTGAAGTGCAAGAATCCCAAGTGCGTGGAAGGCTGTCCCGTCAACGTGCGGATCCCCGAGTTCATCGGCAAGGTGGCTGAGGGCGATTTCAAGACCGCATACGAGATCATCACCTCCACCAACGCTCTGCCCGCCCTGTCCGGCAGAGTTTGCCCCCAGGAATCCCAGTGCGAAAGCAAGTGTGTCCGGGGGATCAAGGGTGAGCCCGTTGCCATCGGCAGACTGGAACGGTTCGTGGCTGACTGGTACCGGGAAAACGTCAATGAAATGCCCGCGAAGGCAGAATCCAACGGCAAAAAAGTGGCAGTTGTGGGTACCGGCCCTGCCGGCATGACCGCCGCCTCCGACCTTGCCAAGCTGGGCTATGAGGTCACCATGTTCGAGGCCCTCCATACCGCCGGCGGCGTGCTGGTGTACGGCATTCCCGAGTTCCGTCTGCCCAAGGCCATCGTTGCCAACGAGTTCACCAAGCTGGAAGCCCAGGGCGTTACCGTCATGACCAACATGGTCATCGGCAGAGTGCTGACCATCGACGAGCTGTTTGAAATGGGCTTTAAGGCCGTGTTCGTTGGCTCCGGCGCAGGTCTGCCCATGTTTATGAACATCCCCGGCGAGGCGCTGAAAGGCGTCATGTCCGCCAATGAATACCTGACCCGTACCAACCTGATGAAGGCATACGATGAGGAGTACGACACCCCCATCGTCAAGAGTAAGGCCGTTGCCGTAGTTGGCGGCGGTAACGTGGCCATGGACGCTGCCCGGTGCGCCATGCGTCTGGGCGCCGAGAAGGTATACGTCGTCTACCGCCGTGGCGAGGCGGAGATGCCCGCCCGTCTGGAAGAGCAGCACCACGCCAAGGAAGAGGGCATCGAGTTCAAGACTCTGTGCAACCCCGTTTCCATCATCGGCGACGAGGATGGCCGTGTCTGCGGCATGAACTGCATCCGCATGGAGCTGGGTGAGCCGGACGCTTCCGGCCGCCGCCGTCCCATCGAGGTTCCCGGCAGCGAGTTCGTGCTGGACGTGGATACTGTTATCATGTCCTTGGGCACCAGTCCCAACCCCCTGATCCGGTCCACCACCCCCGGTCTGGACACCAACCGGAAGGGTTGTCTCATCGTCAATGAGAACGAGATGACCACCCGTGACGGCGTGTTCGCCGGCGGCGATGCCGTCACCGGCGCTGCTACCGTCATTCTGGCCATGGGCGCCGGCAAGAAAGCCGCCGCTGCCATTGACAAGTACCTGCAAGATAAGTAAAAAGAAGCCGCCCAATGGGCGGCTTCTTTCATGCAAAATATGGTATCATTCTGCGCGCAACAACCCACGGCTGCGAAGTTAACGAAGGGACGGGAAACCCGTCCCCTACGAGAACGTTTCGAGGGAATCCGTTGGGGCGGCATTTCGCCGCCCGCAGGCGAATACAATTCGCCCCTACAATGGATCGTAGGGACACCCGTCCTCGGGTGTCCGGGAAATTCTGTCTCCCCTCACACTGACAAAAAAGGGTGCAAAAGCGGGCGATTCATGAATCGCCCCTACGAATCACACACCGCCGCAAGGGGTTTCCAAAGGGGGAAGCGGAGAATTGCTTTATTTTCGCATATTTTTATCCGCTCCCCCTTTGGCCGTCTGGGGGTCCGGGACCATACGGCAGGTCCCGGGGGCTCTTTGCATACTTTCTCGCCCGAGAGAAAGTATGACATCCTTCCGGCGGGAGCAAGCCCCCGCCCTACGAATGCGTGCGTCTTTGATACCTTCAACTGCGCTGGGGATCACAACAGAGAGACGGGAAACCCGTCCCTTACGAAAGCGTTCCAAGAAAATGTAGGGGCGGCGTTTCGCCGCCCGCATTCCTCATCCGTCAAAAATCAAAGATTTTTGCCACCTTCCCCCCGGGGGAAGGCTTTACAGACGACCGATGGTCGCCTCTACATGGTTATACGAAAAGCAACAATTCTCAATTTTCAACTTTCAATTCTCAACGAAAAAGGAGTGCCTTGCGGCACTCCTTTTTGTTATTACACCATTGCGCAGGTGATAATTGCCATCTTATAGACCTCGTCGGCGTTGCAGCCGCGGGACAGGTCATTGATGGGAGCAGCCAGACCCTGCAAAATGGGGCCGTATGCCTCAAAGCCACCCAGACGCTGGGCGATCTTGTAACCGATATTACCAGCCTCGATGGTGGGGAAGATAAAGGTGTTGGCGTAGCCTGCCACGGGAGAGCCGGGGAATTTCAGCTGACCGACCTCGGGAGCAACGGCAGCGTCAAACTGCATCTCGCCATCGATCATCAGGTCGGGTGCCATTTCCTTAGCAACCTTGGTGGCCTCGTTGGACAGCTTCACAGTGCCGCCCTTGCCGGAGCCGTTGGTGGAGAAGGAGAGCATTGCCACCTTGGGATCAATGCCGAAGACCTTGGCGGTATTGGCAGTCTCCACAGCAACCTCAGCCAGCTTCCGGGCGGCGGAAACGGTCACATTGCCGTCCTTATCCACAGAATCCTCGTAGCTCAGGTTGATGGCGCAGTCGCCCATGGCCAGCTTCTCCTCGCCACGGACCATGATGAAGCAGGAGGACACCAGATTTGCGCCCTTCTTGGTCTTCACCAGCTGCAAAGCGGGACGGACGGTATCGGCGGTGGAGTAGGTAGCGCCGCCCAGCAGAGCGTCAGCATAGCCCATCTTCACCAGCATGGTGCCGAAGTAGTTGCCCTTGGACAAAGCAGCGCGGCACTCCTCAGCGGACATCTTGCCCTTGCGCAGCTCTACCATCTTCTCAACCATGGCATCCATGCCGGCATAGGTCAGGGGATCCAGAATCTCCACACCATCGATGTTAAAACCGCCCTTGGCTGCGTTAGCCTTGACCTCATCCACATTGCCCACCAGAATGGGGGTCAGGAAGCCGCCCTCTACCAGGCGGGCAGTGGCCTCCAAAATACGGGCATCGTGGCCCTCAGTGAATACGATCTTACGGGGATTTGCTTTCAGAACTTCAATCATTGCGTTGAACATCGTTCAATTCCTCCATTGTTTTTGGGCGATAGCCCATATTCTTACAGTTTAATTATACATCAGCAATTTCCGAATGGCAACCACTTTTGCAAAATATTCCTGCCACCGGGCGCAAAAAATGATTTACAACCCACAGATTTTCTGTTATTGTTAAATCAGAAGCGGAAAGGAGGTTCTTCCTATGGAATACTTATGGTTCGGACTGATGGTTATATTTATCGTGGTAGAAGCGCTCACGGTGAGTATGGTATCGGCATGGTTTGCCGCAGGCGCTCTGGCGGCGCTGATCACAGAGCTGACCGGCGCGCCGGTGGGTTTTCAGATCGCCGCATTTATCCTGATCTCTGCCGTCACCCTTGCATTGTTGCGACCCATGGCAAAAAAGCACTTTAACCCCCGCATCACCCGCACCAACGTGGACGCCCTGGTGGGTAAAACCTGCCTCTGTGTCACCGCCATCGACAATCTGGCATCCCAAGGACAGGTGAAGATCGGCGATGTGGAGTGGTCCGCCCGGAGCACAAACGGCGAACCCATCCCCGTTGGCACCCAAGTGAAGATCGACCGGGTGGAGGGCGTGAAGGTATATGTTACACCGGTAACGGTGAAAGTATAAGGAGGAAATATTATGCCGTTTATTATTGCGCTGATCGTTATTATCTTTGTTGTCATTATCAAGTGTATCGTGGTGGTACAGCAGTCCAAAGCCTTCGTGATTGAACGGCTGGGGGCATTCAACGCGGTGTGGGGCGTGGGTCTGCACTTCAAGCTCCCCTTTATTGACCGGATCGCCCGCCGTGTCAGTCTGAAAGAGCAGGTGCTGGACTATCCCCCTCAGCCGGTGATCACCAAGGACAACGTCACCATGCAGATCGACACGGTGGTGTACTTCCAGATCACTGACCCCAAGCTGTACACCTACGGCGTGGAGAAGCCCATGACCGCCATGGAGACCCTCACCGCCACCACATTGCGAAACATCATCGGCGATCTGGAACTGGACCAGACCCTGACCTCCCGTGACATCATCAACACCAAAATGCGCGCCATCTTGGATGAAGCCACCGACCCCTGGGGCATCAAGGTCAACCGGGTGGAACTGAAAAATATTCTTCCCCCGGCGGACATTCAGTCCTCCATGGAAAAGCAGATGAAGGCAGAGCGTGACCGCCGGCAGGCCATCTTGCAGGCAGAGGGTCAGAAAAAATCCGCCATCTTGATTGCCGAGGGCGAAAAGGAATCTGCCATTTTGCGGGCAGACGCGGAAAAGCAAGCGGCCATTTTACGGGCAGAGGGCGAGGCGGAAGCCATTCGCAAGGTCCAGCAGGCATTGGCGGATTCCATGGGCATGCTGAATGAAAAAGCCCCCAACGACCAGGTCATTAAGCTCAAATCCATTCAGGCCATGGAAAAGGTCGCCGATGGCAAAGCCACCAAGATCATCATTCCCTCCCAAATGCAGGGCATGGTTGGCATGGCAAACGGTCTTGTGGAAGGAATTAAAGAATAATGGCAAACAAAGAAAAGCGGTTTATCAAGGTCTATTCCCAAGGGGGCGGGTTGTCCGCGCCGGCAATGGAGATTCTGGTGGATACCAGCACCGGGGTCAATTACCTCTACGCCAGCCACGGCTACGGCGGTGGTCTGACGGTTTTGCTGAACGCCAACGGCACCCCGGTGGTGACCCCCGTTCCCAACAAATACGACGAATAAGGAAAGAGCGTGCCGGATGGCACGCTCTTTCCTTATTAAGAATGCAGAATTGAAAATTGAGAATTATTGTGTTGATTGCGACGAATCAAAATCACTGCCGAAGGCAATACCACAATTTTGCATTTTACATTATGCATTATAAAAGCGGAGTGCCGAAGCACTCCGCTTTTATTAAATTTCCTTGTACATTGTTACCGCATCGTCTTTTCGGACATTATCGGCAACCACCAAGACCTCCACGGCCACCGTACGGGCGCCCAAGGCGATTTCAATCTTGTCACCGGGCTTGACCTCATAACTGGCCTTCACCACACGACCGTTGACGCTGATGCGGCCATTGTCGCAAGCTTCATTGGCAACGGTGCGGCGCTTAATGAGCCGGGAGACCTTCAAGTACTTATCCAGACGCATCTTACTTGGCGATGGAATCCTTCAAAGTCTTGCTGGCCTTGAATGCAGGCAGCTTGGTTGCAGGAATCTTGATCTCTTCCTTGGTGCGGGGATTGCGACCCACACGAGCCTCACGGGACTTTACCTCGAAAATGCCGAAACCGGAAATGCTGACCTTCTCGCCCTTCTTGATGGTGGCGGTAACGGTCTCAAAAGTAGCACTCACGACACGCTCGGCATCCTTCTTGGTCAGGCCGGTCTTTTCAGCAACGGCTGCGATGAGTTCTGTCTTGTTCATGGAAAAATTACCTTCTTTCAAAAAATTTTTTCTGATGTTACGATATTAACACGAATTTTAAGTTTTTGCAAGTGTTTTTTTACAAAAACACACAATTACAGGTGCAAAAGTTTGGAAATTTTCTCTCCCTTCGGCAAAAGCAGACAGTCTTCACGGCGAATTGCCTTACAAATTACAACGAAAATCAGGTAAACGGCAATGCCCACAGCAACGGAAAAACCGCATAAAATCAAGCGACTTTCGCCCACACCGGGCAGGATCCGCAGAATCCGGGACACCCCCCAAACCGCCGCGCCCATCACCCCTGCCGGCACTGCCGGACGAAGCAGGTTTCGCAAAATTTTTGTTTTTTTCGGCACCACCCGATAGATAGCGACAAAATTCATAATGCCGATGCAGGCATAGCACAGGAGCATTCCCACCGGCGCGCCCAGAATGCCGATTCGTGGATTACCCACCAGCAGGTATACCACCACCAGCTTCATGCCGCCGCACAGCAAGGTGTTGATCACGGGAATGTAGGCATAGCCGTGGGATTGGAGCACCACGTTGGTGTACTGGATCACCCCGTAGAAAAACACGTTGATGCCCAGCACCGTAAGGATCTGTCCCGCCAGTGTCAAGTCCTGACCGGTGTAACCGCCCAGCAGACCCATCACAGGTTCAGCAAGAACCGTCAAGCCCACCGCGCAGGGAAAACTCAAAAGCCCCGTGATCCGCGCCGCGGATTCCTCCGTCGCCCGGACGCCCACCCGGTCACCGGTGGCAAGGAGCGCGGTGATGGCAGGGAGCACCGAGGTAGTGATGGGCACCACAAAGGAGCAGGGCATATTGAACACCGTCTGGCACATATTGTAAATGCCCTTGGTGATATCGGCCGTCTGCTGGCTCATGCCATTGGCGGTGAGAAGCTGACCCATATACAGATTGGTTTCCAGCACCGTCAGCACCTGCAAGCCCGCAGAACCAATGGTGATAGGCACCGCGATAGCAAGGAGCTGCTTGGCAGTCTTGCCGTAGCTTTCAGGCAGGTCAGCAGTCACCGGCAGCTCCCGATAGGCGGGGCTTTGCTGACGGTTCAAATAGATCACCGAGACAAGGCAGCTTACCGTCACCCCCAGAATCGCCGCGCCGGCAGCGTAGGCGATACTGTTGGTGACCCGCATCACCACGTACGCCAGCGCCAGACCCACCACCAGCTTGAAGCCTGCCTCCAAGATCTGAGAATTGGAGGTGGGGCGCATATCTCCCTGACCCTGGAAGAAGCCCCGATAGGTTGACATAACGCACATCAGCAAGGCGCAGGGACCCAGACAGAAGATGGCTGCCCATGCGTCCGGCTGTTTTTGAAACGCCGCCAGCTGATGGGAAAAGCCCATCATCAGAGCAGTGCTTACCACGCCCAGCCCAAGGAATATGCCCCGTGCGGTGGCATAGACCCGGCGGACCTGATTGTAATTACCCACCGCCGCGGACTGGCTGATCATGCGGCTCATGGCAATGGGCAGACCTGCGGTGGAGATCAGCAGGAGCACCGTGTAAATATCATAAGCGGTGATAAAATAGCCATAACCCTGATCCCCGATGATCATTTTCAGCGGGATCTTATAGAAAGCGCCCAAAATCTTCACAACGGCGGTTGCCATGGCCAGCAGCGCCGCGCCGTGGAGAAAGGTCTGTTTTTTCTGACTCATACTTCCTCCTTCATCAATTTCGGGATGGCGTATTCCATAATTTCCGAAACCACCTTGCCCATATCCATGGTGGGGAAGACGCCGTTTTGGTAGAGGATCCTGCCCCGAACCATGGTCATTGCCACGTCACCGCCCTTGGCGGAGAAAACCAGACCGGCGGGGACATCGTGGCAGGGGATCAAATGGGGGGCGGAGAAGTCCACAAGGACGATATCTGCGTCCATGCCCTCTTTCAGCATACCGCATTCTTCGGTTCTACCTTGGGCCCGGGCGCCGCAGACCGTGGCCATCATCAGCGCCGCCGCTGCGGGCAATGCCCCGGGGTCTTCCCCGGTCTGCCGCTGGTGGAGCGCCGCGAAGCGCATCACTTCAAACATATCCAGATTGCCGCATTCTGCCGCGCCGCCGGTACCCAGCGCCACGTTCATACCGCCTTTTACGCAAGGGGCAATGGGGGTGGTTGCCATGCCCTGCTTGGCAGATGCCACAGGGGTGGCCACAGCGGTGGCCTTTGCCTTGCCCAAGATCTTCTGTTCCGTTTCCGTCAGATGGGCGCAGGTGGCAGCGGTCACCGGACGGTCAAATACCCGGTGACAGGAAAGCAGCTCCGCCGGAGTCAAGCCAGTGCGATCCTCGCAGGATGCCACCTCCTCCGGGGTCTCGGACAGGTGCAGCTGCATCCCCAGTCCTTTTTCCCCGGCAAAATCCGCCAGGGATTCCCAAAGCTGGTGGTTGCTGGTGTACTCAGCGTAAAAGCCCGCGTCGATTTTAATGCGTCCGTTATCATAATTATGCCACGTTTCCGTGAGCCGAACCAATTCCCGACACTGGGCATCTGTCTCAAAATCAAAATCCTCGCTGTCATCCTGGAATCGGTAGGCGGACAGGGCAATATTCGCCTTGATACCGCTTTCCGCCACTGCCTGGGCGGTGGCCTCCGGAAAGTAGTACAAGTCGGAAACAGAGGTAACGCCGAACCGCAGGCACTCGGCAATGGCAAGCTGGGCAGCCGCCTTGGCGGCGCGGGTATCCAGCTTATCCTGCCGGTTGAGGATCTGCTCCAAGGCCTCTGCCTTGGTGGCATCGTCCAGGAAATTCCGCAGGACAGAGGTGGCAAGATGGGTATGGCAGTTAATGATGCCAGGCATTGCCACCATGCCGGTGCCGTCGATGATGGTCTGGGGCTTTTCCGACGGGGCAGTTTTGCCAATATAGATTATTTTGCCTTGGGAAATGCCCAAATATGCGCCAAAAAGCACTTCCATCTTCTCGTTCATGGTCACCAGGGTGACATTGGAAATTAAGGTATCCATAATAACACTTCCTTTTGGAAAAGGATATTGTAGGGCAGGGCCTCGGTCCCGCCCCGTAACGCATCGTTTCGGCGGGAGTAAACCCCCGCCCTACGATTTCTGTGGAAAGGGTATCAGAGCAAACCGAACAGTTCCTCTTTTTGCCGAAGAACGTCATCAATTTGCGCAATATATTGCTCGGGGAATTTGGGATTGTGGAACCGGCGGAGAGTGCCGTCAGGGAGGTTCACCTTGTTCATACCCCCGCCCCCCAGGGACAAAATGGTATGGACTTCCTCCATCATATAGATGTTGTACAGGCAGTCCAGCCCGTCCCGACTCCAACCCACATTCTCGAAAGAACCGGACATATACTTCTGCCGGTACAGATAGTAAGGCTTGTAGCCCATAGACCGCAGGGTCTGCCCGGCGTATTCCACCATCCGGGCAACCTCCCCGTAGCCGGGCAGGACCACCTGCTTTTCAAAGAGGTCTGCCCCCTTTTTCAGGGCAAGGGTATGGACGGTGATATTGGCTGGGTTCAGCGCCGCCACCGTATCCAGGGAACGGCAGAAGCCCTCATAGGAATCCCCGGGCAAGCCTGCAATCAAATCCATATTGATGGCGGTAAAGCCCGCATCCACCGCCTCCTGATACCGCCGGAGGATATCCGCCCCGGTGTGGGGTCTGCCGCAGGCACGGAGCACATGGTCCTCCATGGTCTGAGGATTAATGCTCATGCGGTCTGCGCCGTGGGCGCGAATGACCCGAAGCTTTTCGGCATCCAGCGTATCCGGGCGACCGCCCTCCACCGTAAATTCCACGCACCGGTCCATGGGGAAGGATGCCCGTACCGTGTCCAGCAGCTGCGCCATCTGGTCAGCGGTGAGGGTGGTGGGTGTGCCGCCGCCTATATAAATGGTACGAAGGGTCTTTCCGGAATTTGCCAAGAGTTTTCCCGTGTGTTCCAGCTCCCGGTACAGCGCCTGCAAGTAAGGCTCCATCAGCTGCGTGCGCTTGCCCACGGTGCGGCTGACGAAGCTGCAATAGCTGCACCGGGTGGGACAGAAGGGGATGCCGATGTACAGGGACAAGTCGGTGCTTTCGGCATTACGGATCGCATTCACCGTGGATACCGAGCAGTCGATGGCCAGCTTTCTCCGCTCCGGTGTAACGAAATACACCTCTTTCAGCTCTTTTTCCGCGGTTTTCACCGTACCCCCTGCCAAAAGATGCCGGGTGGACAGCTTGGTGGGACGCACCCCTGCCAAAGCGCCCCATGCCGGTGTTTCGTCCAGATGGGGCAGCGCCGCCAGATACACGCTCTGCTGCAAGATCCGTCGCCGCAGACGTACCGTCTCCTGGCTCGCCCGCAAGCGGCGGACGGCCCGGGACTGTTTGCCGTCTTTCTCGATTTCCGTGACGGCGGTGAGCCACACACGCCCCCGATACAATCGGGAACTGGCGGTGATTTCCTGTCGGGGAAACAGCGTCATCAACAGCTGCTCCACCGAATACCGGTCGTCGTGACCGTGTATAGATATGTTCATAGCGTTTCACCTTTGTTGTAGGGGGGGGGGGGGGGGGGGGGGGGGGGGGGG